>JAWAZI010000004.1:0-70294 GCA_038817835.1 Candidatus Pacearchaeota archaeon
TTTCTTTTCTTTTATAAATTCCTCTCCAACTTTTATTTCAGCCCATTCATATAATGTTTTCTGTATTTTGGGGATTGTTAATTTCGTAAATTCTTTTTTTAAATTTCCTATTCTCTCTTTAACTAAATCTAAACATTGTCTTCTTGCTTCTTCAGATTTTTTACTAGATAAATCTATAACTTTTGGTAATTTAAATGAAGTTATAATTCCTGAATGAGAATCAGAAAAATATCCTTTTTCTTCAACATCTTCATAAATCCAATGATATCTTCTAGCATAACTACTAAATTCATTCTTACCTTGTTGTATTATACAATATTTTGAAGTTTCATCAAAAATTATAGCATGATGATACAAATCATAACTATCCTGCAAAACAGAATTATCTATTTTTGCTATTATTCTACTTCTCTCTTTAAGATAAAGTTTATATTTTTCACTTAAATTAATTTTTTGGGAAATAATTTCAATATGCTCTTGAGTTTTTCTACTTGTTTTTCCTTTTCCACCTGCAACATAGAGAGGTATTTCATTTTTCTTAAAAGCATCTCTTAATGCAGCTGTTACTGTAGTCGTTAATCCAGAACTATGCCAATCAAATCCTAATACACATCCAAATGCTTGAAACCAAAAAGGATCGCTAAGCCTTTTTAACATTTCTTTTTTTCCATACTCAAAAACAATAATTTTTGATATAGCTCCTGCTAACTCAACCATATTTTTATATAACCATCTCGGCATATGCCCATAATGCAAAGGTAATTCAGCAATTCCCTTTAATGGCATAAAAAATTAAACATTATTTTATTGATAAGTTTTTCCATCAAGAAAAATTAAAAATTTAAAGCGCCCTGGCCGGGATTTGAACCCGGGTCGAGAGCTCGACAGGCTCCCATGCTAGGCCGCTACACCACCAGGGCATAATTAAATTTTCAGAAAAAATTTAAAAATTTTATCATAATAAAATCTAATGATAAAAAAATTTATTCCTATATTATTAGCTATTAATCTTTATTCATCCCCAATAACGTTTAAAGGAATATTATATGAAATTAAAAGGGAAAATAATGAAATAACAATTTATTGCGAAAACGATAAAGCACTTGAATATATAAAAAATAATCAAAATTATATAAATAAAATAAAAGAGATTGGAATTGTTGCTGAGTTTGCTGATAGTTTTTGTAATAAATATAAAGATATTGAATTAAATTTTAGATCGATTTTCTTCAAAGAACAATTAAAAGAAGTATTTTCTGCAGAGGCCGATATAATTTTTATACAAAATTTTTTGATTGATTGCATTAAGGATATATCAAATTGTTTTGAAAGTTTATTTGATATAGAGTTCAAAAAAAATTTAGGAAGAAATATAAAAGAAGAAATGATAAATGAAAGAACAATTTTACTCTATAATGAGATACTTCCATTATATTTTTCTGCAAGTAGGTTATATAAAGATATAAAATCAACAACAATTAATGAAACAAATTATCAAATTATTAAAAATAAAATTTTGTCTATTCTTCCAATTTTGGAGCCAGCATTAAATCTTGCTAAAAAATATCCATCAAAACCAAGGGAGGATCTTATTGAATTAATAGAACAAAAAAAATATGATGAATATAAAAAAGCTTTATGGGAAGGTATAAATTCAAATTATCTTTGGAAAGAATTTATAGATGAAATAAATAAAAATTCAAAAGAGATAAAAACAAAATTTGATAATTTTTTAAATAAAGAATATAATATAAATTTTGAAATAATGAAAAAAGAAATAAAAAAAGAAATAAAAAATTTACCTTGGTAATTAATATTCTTCTGGTTCTTCTATTTTTTCTGAAGGTTCTTTAGTTGAAGTTCCAGATGATGAAATTACATCGTCTATTCTTAATATCATCATTGCAACTTCTGTAGCAGACTTTATTGCTTGTAACTTAATTTTTGTTGGTTCAACTATTCCTTGTTTTAAAGTATCAACTATATAATTCTCTTCTTTTGTTAAATCTAATCCTACATTTGGATTTTTTTCATGCTTTGCCTTTAATTCTGTTAAAACTTCTATAGGATCTAATCCTGCATTCTCAGCAAGAATCCTAGGTATTGATTCTAATGCTTCTGCAAAAGCAAGTATAGCTAGTTGTTCTCTCCCTTTAAATTTTGTAGAATATTCTCTAATTCTTTTTGCTAATTCTATTTCTATAGCTCCACCACCTGCAACAATGCTACCATGCTCTAAAGCTGCAGCAACATCACCTATACCATCTTTCATAGCTCTCTCTATTTCGCTAACAACATGTTCTGTACCACCTCTAATTAAAATTGTTATTGCTTTAGGATTTTTGCATCCAGTAATATATATCATTGATTCATCTCCTTCCTTAACCTCTCTTACTTCTCCAGCATAACCTAAATCTTCCTTTTTTAATTCTTTAATATTGCTAATTATTTTTGCCCCTGTTGCTTTTGCAAGTTTTTCCATATCACTTTTCTTAATTCTTCTTACAGCCATAATTCCTGCTCTAGCTAAATAATATTGAACTAAATCATCAATACCTTTTTGACATAAAACAACATTTGCTCCTGATGCAATTATTTTTTCTGCCATATCTTCTAACATTTTTTCTTCTTGCTCTATAAATGCTTGAAGTTGTTCAGGACTAGTAATAGATATTTTAGTATCTGTTTCTGGAGTTTTTATTTCTAATGCACAATCTATCAATGCAATTTTTGCATTTTTAATATAAGTTGGCATATTTTCGCTTACTCTTTCCTTATCTAATACAATACCTTTAATTAATTCTGTATCCTCAATACCATAACCTTTCTTCTTTTCTAATTTAATGGAATCTATATCAATAAACAATTTTCCATCTTTCTTTTCTATAACACTAGTAATGGCATCAACTATTATATTTGCTAATTTTTCTCTTGCAGTTTCTGCTCCTTTTCCTGTCATTGCTGTAGTTGCTATTTTTTTCAAAATTTCTCTATCTTTTTCTGTAATTTTTACACTTAATTGCTTCTCCAAAATCTCTTCTGCTTTCTCTTGAGCTTTTTGATAACCCCTAACTATAACAGATGGGTGTATTTTTTCATCAAGTAATTTTTCTGCATTCTCAAGAAGTTTTCCTGCAAGTACAACAGCTGTTGTTGTACCATCTCCTACTTCTGCTTCTTGTGTTTTTGCTATTTCAACCATCATCTTTGCTGCAGGATGCTCAACTTGCATTTCTTCAAGAATTGTTACCCCATCATTAGTAACAATAATATCTCCTAAATTATCAACTAACATTTTATCCATCCCTTTTGGTCCTAATGTTGATTTAACCATATCTGCAACTATTCTTGCGGCCATAATATTATTTCTTTGTGCATCTTTACCAATCAACCTATAAACATTCTCTGGAAGGATATATATTGGTTGCTTCTCCATTTTAATTAATTAAAAATTTAATTTAATTTCGAGATTATAATATTTAGCAATATGTTTTAAAAATTTTTCTTAAATTTTAAATATTTATATAAAGTGGTAACTAAAATTTTAAAAGAAAAAAAATTTTATAATTTTATGAAAACTGGAATTAAAGTTGGAGATATAATGACTAGAAATTTTGTTTCATGTAGCCCAGAAACAAGTTTAATTGATGCTGTAGAAAAAATGGTTAAAATGAAAGTAGGTTCTATAGTAGTAAAAACAGATGATAAGCTTGAAGGAATTCTAACTGAGAGAGATATATTGAATGTTGTATCAAAAAAACATAGTATAAAGGGATTAAAAGTTAAAGATGTAATGGAAAAAAGAGTTATTACAATAAGTCCATCTAAAGATATTTATGATGCAATTTTATTAATGAAGAAAAAATATATAAGAAGGCTTCCTGTAGTTGAAAAAAATAAGCTCGTTGGATTTATAACTATTAGAGATATAATAAAAATATTTCCATCATTATTTGATGTTTGGGCAGAAGCAATAAGAATTAAAGAAGAAAGTGAAAAACTGAAGAAGATACAAAGAAGTGAAGAAGAGGAATATTATGAGGAATATTTAAAATAAAAAATTATATAATCTTTATTGATAAATTTTTTATTTTGTAATTTTCATTTTTTGCTATATTTTTAATTATTTTTTTAATATCTTTTGGTTTTTCTTTAGCATAAATAAACTTTCCTTTAATAAAAACTATTTTATGAGCTTTCTCGAAAGCTTTAACTGCACCATATAAATTTAAAGGTGGACCTTTAATTATTATTTCTTTTTTTTCTTTTATTATAAAAAAAATTTTTGCTTTATTTATATCATCAAACTCAAAAAAAGAATTAAAAATTAAATAATTTTCATTCAAATTTTTTTCAACTTCTTTATAAAATTTTAATGCCTTGGCTCCTGCTACATCTGCTTTAGCATTTATCTCAATATTTATATTCAAAAATTTTGCTTTTTTTATTTTTGCCTTTTTTATTAATTTGTTTTCGTCCAAAATTTTTTTCTTGAAAAATTTCTTACTAGGATTAGACAAAAAAGATTTAGAGAAATTTATAAATTTATTAAAATTCTCATTACTCAATGCTGCTAATACATTTCTATCTGGCTTTATAGGATCAACAAGTAAAATTGGACCTAACTTTGAAGGATTAAATTTTTTTAATGCATCATTTTTATTTTTGTAGTATTTCTCTATATCAATATAAACAACAGGCTTCCATTTTACAGCATTCTTTAATAAATTTATAAAACTTCTATATTTTAAAATAAGTAATTCTAAACCATATCCGCTAAATCCTCTAATATAACTTTCTGCCCCATAACAATTTGCTGCTTTAGTAAATGCTTTTAAAATTTTTACTTCTCTCTTTAGTTTATCATTAAATTTATTTTTTATATATTTAACATGTAAAGGAGAAAAATCCATTATGTTTTTTGCTTCATTTGGATTATCTATTTTTAATACTGGTATCATTTCTAAATTTATTTTTTTATCCTTATAAAAAAATTGAAAAATAAAATAATCTCTAGAAGCATGAACTTTAAAAAATTTAAATTTATATTTTTCTCCATTAATTTCTAAAAATTTTATCTTATTCAAGCATTTCTCAAGTTTTTTAGAAAGATCTTCTTCTTTTTTATTAAATAAAAAGAATAAATCAATATCATATTTATCTGATTTTATTGTTGTTCCTTTTGCAACACTCCCACCAACAATAATTTCACCATATTTAAAATAATTTTTCATTTGTTGAATTATATGATTTGCAACTTCAATCAATTCTTTCTCTTCAATTGTAATTTCTTCTAGAACTTTATCCAAAATTTTTTTTATTTTTCCCATATATATAAAATAAATTTTTTTGTTTCTATTTTATCATTAGTATCATTAATATAAGAAATCAATATACTTTCTGAATAAATATTCTTTTTTATTTCTGCCACATTATATGGATAAAAATCACTGCATGTTGAATATGGCTTAGTTATACAAAAAGAAAAATTATAATTACTAGATATAGAATAAAGCTTATTTGATATATAAGAATTTATTAATTCATTATTATCATTAATATTATTATTAATAATATAATTTCTGATTGTATAATTTTTTTCTATTCCATCTAAAATAACTCTTAAAATTTCTTTAGCTTTATCATCTTTTCCATAATTTTTCATTTGTTGAGAAACAAAAAATATCAAAGCTGAAAGAATTATTAAAACACCAATAATTGATTCTACAATTCTCCACCAAGCTTTTTTATTTTTCATTTTACCATATATAAAATATAACTTTCACAAATTTTATTTGGTTATTTTCTAATTTTTTATATATTTTTTGTTTTGCAAATATATTAGTTTTAGGTATAGGCATTCCCAAACTTCCAACCATTTTTCCATCAAAATCATAAATAGATATATTGAAATCATTCTTAAGTCCAGGAATAAGAATATTTTTTAAATTTTCATAATCGTAATCGCTTATATCTAAAATAAATTTCTCTGAAATTGGTGGAGAATAATAAATTTCAACATCATAAGCATTATCACATTGTGGATTAGTATTATAATTTATTGTTTCATTAGAAACAAGTAAAAAAAATTCATTTTCATTATAATTTAAAATAATTTTATTATTATTAAAATCATAATTTAAATTTTCCCAATTTTTATTAAATAATAAAATATTACTAAAATCAAAATTTTTATAAGTTTTAAATTTTATACATCCAGTTTGATTAACAACTGCCTTAATTATAAAAATTTCTTTTGCAAAATTTCTATCAAAATTTTTTTCAATAATGTTTAATGATGTTAAATACTCTGGTCTAAAATATGGAGAAAATATAAAAAATAATATAGAAATCCCAAATAAAAAAATTGAGAAAGCAATAAGTACTTCAACATAACTTACTGCTTTCTTCATTTTTAAATAATTTTTTTAATTTTATAAATTTATTTTAAAAATAATCTAACACCTTGAAATATTAAAAATGATATAGCAACTAGAATAAATGAATGTTTTAACCCAGATAATATTTTACCTTCTGATAATTTTCCTATAACTATTCCTGCAAAAAAACCTTGAATTAAAATTAAGAAAAAAATTAAATTATTAAGAAACTCAACATTTATATTACTTATAAATTGGTACTCTTGTTGTTGTGGGATTATTTTAAACATTTCAGGAATAAATTTTAGTTGAAGTATTATCATTATAATCAAAAAAATAAAAAATATAATATATCCTTGCACAATCATAGAATGAACAACCATAGCTCTTTTTTTATTTATCTCTTGGATTTCTCTAACACTTTTTACTGTAGATTCTAAAATACTTTCTATTTTTCCTCCTGCAGTTTCTGCTTGCCTTATTAATTCTATAGCTCTAGAAATAACTTTATTTTCTGTTTCTTTAGCAAATATTAAAAGAGCTTTATTTAAGGGTATACCTAAAGTAATCTGATTTGCTAATTTTTTTATATTATAATCTAAACTTTTATAATCTCTTTTTGATATATTTATTATAGATTTTGATATTGGTATTCCTGTAGCTACAGATTCAGATAAACTCAATAAAAATTCTAAAAACATTTCTTCTTTTTCTTTCTCTTTCTCTACTTTATAAATTATATCAAAAATAAAAGGTAAACATAAAATCAATAAACTTAATCCTGTAATAAAATAAAATATTTTCATATTATCCTCATTGAAAAAAAAGATAAAATTTAATACTAAAATAATTAAAGTAAAAATAATTGCAATGTGGTGATATCTCTTCAGTTTCATTTTAAGATGGTGGTGTAACTATTTGAAGATATATTATAAATATTATATTCAAAATAATAATTACTATTAAACCTAAAATTGATAGTTGTGTTACAGATAATCCACCAATAGTTGCATTAGGAATTAAACCTATAAAAAATAAAAGTAACATAAAAATCATTGGAGCAGTAATTAATAAACCAGTATAAATATCTGAATAAACTCCTGCAGAAATTGAAAATTTTTCTCTTGAAACTTTATAATTTGTTAAAAATTTCTTTGACTCTTCATTAAAATATTCATTTAAATCTCCACCAGTAATAATATTTGTAGCAACACCATTAAGCATTTCCACTAAGTTTTTATTTGGTATTAATTTTATTGATTCTCTTATTGCAGTAACTAAATCCATACCTAAAAAATTTATTTTATTTGTAATTTTTCTTATTTGTTTTGAAATTTCTTTAAATTCATTTGATTCTGAAATTAAGTTGAAAATTTTAACTGGAGGAACTCCACTTCCTGCTATAGTTGCCATATATAAAGCTGCAAAAGGAAGTTCTGCCTCTATTTTTCTTTCAATATTTTTTATTTCTATTTTAGGATAAAAAAACAAAATTAAAAAAACTAAAAATGTAAATAAAAAACTAAAAAATATATTTCTAATAATTATAAAAATTGGGGAACCAATTGAAATGAAAATTGCAAATAAAAGTGAAGCTATAAAAAAAATTAAAGTTACAAAAAAGATTAAACTTAAGTAACTTGACAACAATAAAGATATATTTGCTTTTTTCAGATCTAGATTATAATTTTTTAAAAAATTTTTTCTTGCTAAAGAGATAGAAAAATTTCCAAAAATAGAATTAGCTAAAGAAACAAAAAAATTTGGTTTTTCTATTTCTTCTAATTTTTCTTTTTTTTCTTTTTGTTTTAAAATTTTTTTTAATTTTTTTACATCTTCTTCCCTTATTTTTAACTCTTTATATATTTCTTCTCTCATAGATATCCTGCTAATTGAGAAGGATTTTTATAGTAAAGATTAATAATTCTTTGAACTTCATAAAAATCAAAAATTTTTCTTGTAACTAAATTATAAAGCAATCTTGTTCTTATATTAAATTCTTTCTTCAGTTCTTCAATTTTTATTCCATATCTTTCACTTATTTTTTCAAAACATTTTATTTCTGTTCTATAATAAAATTTGTCATCACTAGGATTCCATAGATAAGGAACATTTACAGTTGCTGTTCCATCTTCACTTATATTAATTATCTCAACTATCTTTGCAAGTTTTCTAGTTTCTTGTCCTCTAACTAAAGCATGTTGCATAATTGCAACAACATCCAAAACATTCATTAAAGTTGGACTTAAGCTTATTGGTGGAGTTTGAAGTCTTTTTATTACTGCTTCAACAGAATCTGCATGAATAGTACTTAATGAAGCATGACCACTAGCCATTCCTTGAAATAAAACATAAGCTTCCTTACCTCTAACTTCTCCAACTATAACATAATCAGGCCTCTGTCTAAAACTTTCTTTTAATAGTGTAAACAAATCTATTTCACCAACTCCTCCAATTCCTGATCTTGTGACACTAGGAAGCCAATTTTCTCTAGCCAAATTAATTTCTCTTGTATCTTCAATACTAACAACTCTTGCTTCAGGAGGGATAAAAAATGCTAGAGCATTTAGTAAAGTTGTTTTTCCACTTCCTGTTCCACCAGTAACTAAAATATTCATTTTATATTGTAATAGTATCCAAAAATAAGCCATCATCTCAGGACTAACTGTTCTGAAATTTATAAGATGGACTGGTGTCCATGGAATTTTTGTAAATTTTCTAATTGTAAATGTTGGCCCTTTACTTGTAACTTCTGTTGTATAAGTAGCATTAACTCTACTTCCATCTGGTAATGTACCATCTAATAGAGGATTAGCATAACTTATATATTTTCCACATCTTTGAGCAAGTTTCTCAACAAAACTAGCAAGATATTCCATATCTCTATAAATAATATTTGTCCTTATATTTCTATAAATTCTATGAACAATATATACTGGTGTATTAATACCATTACACCCTATATCCTCAATAAAATAATCTCTCAACAAGGGTTCTATCTCATTAAATCCTATAAAATCTCTATAAATATAATAAAATATTTTTGAATAAGTTTGCTGAGAAATTCTTATTGATAATTCTTCTATAATAAGTTTAATTATTTTATCTAAATAATCTAAAATTTCTGATTGAGATTTTTCAGTTAAATAACTTATATTTATTATTTCTTGTAAAGCTTGTTTTATTATTTCTAATATTCTTTTCTCATTTTGATTAAGCAATGGTTCCTCAATTTCATAAATAACTTCCCCCAATGAAGAATTCCAATATATATGAGCATAAGCATATGGAAATATTAAAGGATATCTAACATTTATTTTAGTTTTATCTTCTATTTTTTTTAGATTTGGAAGTGGTGGATTTAAATCAATAAAAGGATATGTATATTTTGGTTTTAAAGTATATAATGGTACTTCAGGTTCTTTTTTATTTTCTTTTTCCATTTTCACCTCTTTTAAAAAATAAAAAAAATTAAGTATTTAAGCTTTTTATAATAAAGAAATATAAATTGTATTATTAGGATTATCAGTAGATGGAGGACCTAAATTTTCTATAAATAATGTATAAGGGGTAGTCGATTGAGTTAGTGAAATATTTTTTCCTTCTTCATTTGGAGATGTTGTTATATTTATTGGCTCAGAATATGTTATCCATAGCATTGTTTCAATTTTCCCTCTAGTTTTATTAGTAATTAAATTTATCTTGCCAATATTTATCAATGTTCCTGGCTGTGAAAATTCAAAATTTGTTGTTATAGTGTAAATAATTTGATCTCTCTCTGGGATTATTTTTAGTTCTCCTTTATTAATTTTTATTTCAAAACTTCTTTTTGTTCCAATTACATCATTAACTTCATATATCGTAGAATCAAGACTATTCATAACATTAATCATATAATTAATAACAAATCTATCTCTAGCTTCATCTATTTTAGGTTTGGCTGCAATAATTAATGTTGAAATTATTGTTAGACCTATAAGTATATAAATTATTGTAGATACCCAAACTTGTGATTTCATTTTTTAACATTCTTCTAAGCTCTCTGTAACAAAATTTGAACATATTTCTTCTCTAGTTCCAACCTTAACTATTGGTGCAGCTCCAACTTCGGTAGCAATAAAGTCAACTATTATTTTATAGGTTCTTGCTTCTCCTTTAGATGGAAGTTCTATATTTCTTGTCCATGTAGTTCCATTCCACATAAAAATATCAGTGGAAATTTTTGGGATTATCTTATAAACTCTCTTTGTTCCTTCTCCTGAAACTTGTAAATTAATGCCAACTAAATCAAAATCTTCTAAAGGTCTTTCTATCATCACTATAACACTTTTTTCATTCCTATTAAAGCATGTCCATCCCTGTGTTTTCTCTATTATTAGTCTTGTATTTAAACCACACGCTTTTCCATGCCATAAACCCTTTTGAACTAATGGTAATATTGCTCCCCAAATTATTCCAACTGCTGCAATAGTTATCAAAACAAGTAAAACTGTTGCAATCAAAGCTGATATACCTCTTTTTTCCATTTCAAATAATTTATTTAAATATTATTTAAATTTTTTGAAAATATTATTGTAAAATTTTTACTTTTACTTGTGTTTCACAAATAAATTCTAATGGTTTATTGCTTTTTTCTCCTACTCCAAGTAATACTGGATATATCTCAACTTTTTTTACATTACTTAAATCTGAAATATCAAAACTAGCATATTTACCAGCACTTAATGCTTCATCTGGTTTACCACTAGCAAAATAAAATTCAGAACTTTTTTTACCATCTTCATATTTAACTAAAAGTATTTTCCAAATATTTACATTCCCTATATTATTAATTCTAATTTCATCTCCTTGGATATCTACTTCAAAGTTTACATCTTCACATAATTTCTCAATAGGGTTACCAAATTTCAAAACTTTTTCTCCTATGAAGCCGCGAGTCCATAAAAAAATTATAATAAACAATGCAAAAGCTATTGCAATCAAGCCAACAGTAGCTATAACTGGGCTTAAAGCTTTTTTCATTAAATTTAGAAATTATTAAGTTTTATAAATTTTTTTAAATTTTTAAAGTTAAAAAATTTATTTTTTTAAATGAAAAGAGGTGAAAAAAAAGCACAACTAGCTTTAGTTTTTATAATTGCAATAATTATTGTTACAGCAGGAATTTTAGCTTATTTTCTATTAAAACCTAAAGAAAAACCAAAATATCCTGAAGAAATATTAAAAGTAGAGGAAAGTTATATAAAATGTTTAACAGATATTGGAGAAAGGGCTAAAAATATATTAATGCAAAAGGGTGGCTATATCTATGATAAATCATCTGAAGCTGAAGGATTATATTTAGGAAATAATTTAAATTTTATGGGAGAAAATATAGCTTATTGGATTTATTACGATAGTAGCGGCATAATAAAAACACAAAATCCTAGTTTAGAGGATATGGAAAATGAAATTTCTAAATTTATAGAAGATAATTTAGATATTTGTGATAGTGTTTTTGATGAATATAATGTTAGCTATATAAAAAATGTAAAAAAAATTGAAGTAAAAATAAGAAGTAATAAAATTGAAGTAACAGCATATATAGATTTAGTAATTAAGAAAGAAAATAAAGCTAATTTAATAAGAGAACACAAATTTTTTATTAAAAGTAATTTGAAGCAATTATATGAAAATGCTATAAGGATATATGAATATGAAAAAAGTAAAAGATTTCTCGAAAATTACACAATAGATATAATATCTTTATATGGAAAAACTACTGGTTTTGAAATTCAATGTTATCCACTAATATTTGATAAAGAAGAATTAAAGAGAAATATAACTGATGGTTTAATTGTAAATATTGAAAGAATAAAATTTAATGGAAATTATTTTAAATTTAGAGAAGGACATAAATATTTTATAAATAGAATTGATATAGATGATGGTATTTCTGTTAATTTATTGTATTCTAAATTATTTCCAACAAAGATAGATATTTATGCTGAAGAAAAAAATAATTTACTAAAATTTGATCCTATAGGCAATCAAGAAGGATTAAATTTAATCAATTTTTGTTATGTTCCATACCATATTGTTTATGATGTAAAGTTCCCTGTTCTATTTATATTAAGAAAAGATGATGAAATATTCAAATTTCCTTTAGTTGTAGTAATAGAAAGAAATGGGATAAAAGAAATATTAATGGAGAATGGGTCTATAAAAACAAAAGGTATTTGCAATGCTGCAATAAAAAATGCTGAAATTTATGTTTATGATAGTGAAAATAAAAAAATTGATGGTGCTGATGTTTATATAAAATGTTTAGATGCAAATTGCTATTTAGGAAAAACAAAAAATGGATATTTAAAAGCAAAAGTTCCACAATGTATTAATGCATTTATTTTAGTAAATGCAGAAAATTATGAAGAAAATAAAATTCCTATAAATACAAATTATGATGTAAATGTAAATATATTTTTAGATAAATTATATGAAAAAGAAATAAAATTAAATTTAAATGAAAAAGAAACTGTAATAATACTATTTGAAGGAAAAAGAAATGATGTTATAAATTATCCTGAAAGAAATAAATTATATCTAAGTAGAGGCAATTATAATATAACTTTATATGTTTTCAAGGATAAAGAAATAATAATTAATGAAAAAAGTGAGATATGTTATGATACTCCATTATTTCTATGGATAAAAAGAAAAAAATGTGAGGAAATTGACCAAATTACATTTGATAAAGTTTTAATTGGTGGTGGTAAAAGTGAAATCTATTTTGATGAAGATTTTTTAGAAGATTACAAGCCTATAGAAATAATTTTTGATAGATTTGATGAACCAAAGAATATAGAGGACATACAAAAAAATTATGAATTTTTAAAATTTAGTAAAATAGAAATAAAATGAAAAAAATAATTATTTTAATTTTATTTATTTTTTTAATTAATTTTTGCTATGCACAGAATTATTATTATTTTACACCTTCAAATATATATAAAGAAGATTATGAAAAATTTTTTAGTCAACAAGCTTTAAGTTTTGCTTGTAATCAAACAAAAAATTTTATTGTTTATATAGACCCTCTAGAAGGTTGCCAACCCAATATAATAAGAAGTGATTTACTTGAGGATCAACCTGTACTTGTATTTTGTAAAATTAAAGCAATAAACCTAAATCCATTATTGGATAATATTTATATAAAAAGTATTAGTATAGCTACTCCTTATAAAAGTAGTAATATTGTTGGAGGAGTAATATATCATTCTCCATATATGGGTGAAAAATTATTATCAAGGTATTTATGGGATGAGTATGGATATAAAAGAGGGATCGCTTCATTCGATAATTTGGGTTATGCTGTAGTTATGTTAAATCCTGTACCAGAATCTAAAATGCCTGAAAGAATAGATATAAACGCAACTGCAAGAATATTATATAGTGCTGGTTTTATTTATGGCATAGATAGAAATAGTTTTTTAATTCCTGAATTAAGTGAAGAAGAATGGAAAGCAAGATTTGATGAATTTTCTTTTTTTAATGGTAAAGGTTTTATAAAAGTGAATAAAATAAAAAAAGATTTTGTAGATGTAGAAATTTATAAAGAAACAATAAATGATCCAACTCCTATAAGAGTTACTTTAACAAAAGATAAACCAGTAAAAGTAAATTTTTGGGGATTTTTTTGTGATAATCAAGAATTTGATATAATTTTAGAGGATATTTTATATCCACAAAGTTATGCAAGATTAATTATAAATGGAAAAGAATATTTATTGGCTGAAGGTGATGAAGCTGAAGGATGTAAAATTATTAATATAGAAAAAGGAATAGTAAGTGGAAGTGGTGAAGTAACTATTAATTGTGATGGAAAAACTTCAGTATTAAAAATAGAACCCTTAAAAGTTGTAATAGATTTTGATAATAAAATTTATGAATTAACTTTAGGGGAAGGAATAAAAATAGATGACAAGAATTACTATTATTTAGTTTGTGTTAAAGATAATTATGCTTATTTCTATGAAGGAGATTCAACTAAAAAACAAGAAGTTAAAAAATTAATAAGTAAATATTTTCCATCTTGTGAATTTGATAAAGAAAAAGGAATAAAATCTGTAAAAGTAAAAAATTCAATCAAAATTGATAGTAAAAATTTAACTTTAAAAGAGATTTTTATATTAAAGGATAGTTTATTGCCTGAAAATGTTGAAAAAGCTTATTCAGAAGCAAAAGAAAAATATATGGATATTTTTTTCACATATAAATATGAAAAAGATGAAAGTGATGGAGAATATATTGGGGCTAAAGCTTTATACGAATTAGCAAATCTAGCAATTGAAATAGGAAAAAGAAGTGAGGCAATAAATATTTTATCAGAGCTTATTGAAGAGTATGAAGATAAAGATAGTGGAATTGTTCTTGAGGCAAGAAAGAAAAAGATTAGTTTAATTAAATATGAAATTATAGGAAAAACAACAATAGAAAAAAATGGAAATTTTTGGGATATTGAATTAATAGATATAGAACATCCTTATAGTTTTGATAGTTTTGTTGAGTTAAAAATTAATGATAAAAAAGATAGATATTGGATAGGGCAACATATAGGAGAAGGTTGGATAATAGAAGAAATAAAAGAAGATCATATAATTTTGAGAAATCTAAAAGAGGAAAGAATAGAAAAAATTACTTTAGGAATAGAAAGATGCATAGATGTTAAAAATGATAAATGTATAATGAATGTAAAACTTACTAATATAAATGTAAAAAAAGCTGCAAAAATAACAGTAAAACCTCCTGAACTTAATTATGTTTCTGAAACAAATTTTACTATACATATTGGAATTGAAAAAAGAGCTATAAAAATTGCTCCTGAAAAGGCTTTAGAGATGGCAAAAAAACTAAATGAAACTTCAAAAAAAATAGAAGAATTTAATAAAAAATTAGGAAAAGTTGTTGAAAATTGGAAAAAAGCATGCTATATTGGTGGAACAGCTCTATTTTTAAAAAATTTCATAGAGGGAATGGGTGGTGAAAGTTTAGCAAGAAAAATAGCTATGAGGGGAACTGATGGAAAAGGAGGATGGACCCAAATTTGTATTGAAAAAGGATATAAAAAATTAGATGAATGTTTTAGAGAAAATGAAGATGAAATAAATAATGATGTTGAGGCAATTAAAAGATTAATAGGAGAAGTAAATGAAGAAATAAAAATTGCTGAAGAAGGTTGTAAAAATTTAAAAAATTTTGAAGAAAGAGAGAGATGTTTATATGAAAAAATTGCTGAGAAAATTGCTGAGAGAGAAAAAATAAAAATTAAAATTGATGGAGAAGAAATTGGTATAGAAAACTTTATTAAAAAATCTCTTCCAATACTTAGTGAAAGAGGTTATTTTGTTAGAGATCAATTAAAAGATTTTCTATTAGAGTTAAAAATAAATCAAAATGAAAATATAAGTGGGGGTATGAAAAATTTAATCTCAAATAAAGTTAAAAATTTTGTTATATCAAATAAGAGATTAGCAGATGAGATAGAAACTTATGTTGGAGAATTTCCAATTAATATTTATGAAAAAAAACAAATTTATGTTCCTTTAAATACAATTGATAAATTAAAAGATAATATCAAAGAAAAATTAAAAGAATATAGATGCGATGGACCTAATATTTATTATTTCTTTGCTAATTATAATGGTAATCTTGTATACGTTATAGTTAGTAAAGAAGACAGCACAATTGAGGTTAAATGTGTATTAAAAAAAGATGGATCTGATATTAAAAAAGATGAAAATATTCTAAATAATTTAAAAAATTATATAATATTAGAATCGAAATGTTCTCCAATAGATAGCAAATATATTTATGCAGGTTTCTATGAAAGTGGAAAATATAAAGATAGAATTGGATATATGCCAGTAATAGCTCAAAAAGGATGGTATATTTTCATTGATGATAAAACTGAAAGTTATTATGAAAGTGGTGCTTTAAAAGAATATTATTTATGTAATGTTGGAAATAATGGTGTTCCTGATTTAGCTTTATATCAAATTACAAATGATGATATATGTATCCAAGTACCAGCAGATAGATCAATAATATATAATATAAAATTACAAGTTTGTGGTGAAGATATAGAAAATATTCAATTATTAACATCAAAAGCTGAAGAATGTGTAGCTACAGCCAATACTCAAAAAAGATTGGGAAAACCAATACAAACTAGATGTGGGAATTTCAAAATAAAAAAACAAGTAACTGTTCCAACAGCTCAATGTGAAGATTTTATGAGCCCTAGCGAATGTAGAATTTTATTCAATTTATGTGATCCTGTGTTATGTCCTCCCTCTAGATGTAATCTTGCTGGAAGATATCCTGTAGATAATGTTGTACAGACAGGGATAATAGGAAGTTTAGTTTTATGTTTACCAAATTTCGAGGGAGGAAAAGGAGTAATAATGCCTATATGCTTAACAGGATTGCATGCTGGAATAGAATTTCTTAATAAAATATTAAATGAAACAGTAAAATGTTTAGAGATAAGTGTAGAAACAGGAAAAAATATTGGAATATGTGATCAAATAAAAAGCATATATATTTGTGAAATGTTATGGAATCAATTATTACCATTTGTAAGAGCTGGTATACCAAGCATATTAGAAAAAATTGAAAGAAAGGGTGGTGGAGAATATGCAAAATTCAGATCTACATGGGAGAATACTTTTGAAGGATTAAGATATTTCTATCAAGTATATGGAGTAACTGCTGCTGAAGCATTTAAAATAAGAAGTACTCAAGAGGTTGGAACTATGATCTGTAAAAAGTTTTTAGGAGTTAGATATCCTAATGCAGCATCATTACTTGAAGAAATCAGTAAACCAGAATTGCCATATCAATTCTTTGCAAAAATTGAAGAAATTCCTTATACAACAATAAATTATCCTCCTCAAAGTCATTATAAAGTTCTTTATATAATTTATGCTGGAGAACAAGATATTTGGTATAGTATCTATTTAAGAAATCCACCACAATATAGTGGCATAATAATTCAACAACATTATATTATTGATGCAGGATTTTTGGCAAGAGGTCAAAGTATATCAAAAAGTCCTGATTTTGTTGCTGTATCTGGATATAAAGAAATCTGTGTAAATATAAATGGTAGAGAATATTGTGGATTTGAGGTTAGTAGTACAAGTTATGCTATAAATTTCTTACAAGATAAATATATTGAAGATCAATTGAAAGCAAATATAAAAACAGCAAAAGAATGTAAAAGTGGGAAACCAAGTTTAATACCAACTTCTAGCTTATTAAATATTCAACAAGGAGTCACAAAAGCTTTAAGTCCTGCGATCTATAAACAAGGTATAACGAGGATTTGTTCAACATTAAATCCTGGTGTTGGAAGTGATGAAGAAAATTGGAAAGCTGTTGGATATTGTGATGATCCTAACATAAAATGTTGGGTATATTTGCCAAGTATAAAACAAGCTATAAAAGATCTTGGCCTTGAAAATGAAACAATCCAATCTATTGAAAAAAAATCAAAAGAAATTTTGGAAGAAATTGAAAAAGTTGGAATCGGTATAGAGGAAGAAGAAATTTACAAAAATACATATAATTATTTGAATGAAAAAATTGAAAATTATGAGAAAATAATAAAAAATAAAAAAATTGAAAAAGAGGATATTAAAAGAAAAATTGAAAAAGATATTAAAGATGCAGAAGAAAATATAACTAAAATATTAGACCCTAAAAAATTGAAAATACTTAAATTCAAATTAGCAACTTTATATAAATTAAAAACTTTGATATATTATTATTCATATTATAAGCCTGAAGAAGAAAAACCTGAAGAGAAACCTATAGAAAAACCTAAAGAAGAAGAAAAACCAGAATTACCAAAATCTATAGAAGTTAAAATTTATACTATAGTAAATGGTAAAGAAAAAGATAGTAATTTTAATGGAATAGTAAATTATGATGATAATGTAGAACTTTGTGCTAAAATAAAAATAGATAATAAATGGTATAAAGAAACTAGTAATTTACCATATGAAATAAACTTCGATTGGTATAAAATTATACCTATAGAAAAGAATGGAGGCTATGTAGTTTATGGAGAAGAAGGAAAAATGGATTTAGTAAAATATGAACAAAAAAAAATTGGAAAGTATAAATGGTGTATAGAACTTCCAAAAGAAGTTGGAACATATTGGTATAGGGTTGAAGTTGAAATTAAGGATAAAAATTTAAATTATTATTTAAAAAATTCTTCATTAGGTAGGCCTGCAAGTAAGGATGATATTTCCAAATTTGAAGAAATGATAAATAAATGCAAAAAAGAAATAGAAAAACAACCAAACGTTGAAATCGAACAAGAAGTTATTAATTCTCTTTTAGATGATATAAAAAATAATTATCAACAATATCTAGAACCAGATGCTTATGAAGGTTGTGTAGGAATAAGCACAAAAATTACTAGAATAAGTAGAAAAGAAGATGATAGTGTTTGTCCTGATGAAATAAAAAATACAAAAAGATGTGAGTTCATAAAAACAATATATATATTCCAAACAGTTCCATTTGGTTATGGTGGAGAATTCTATGAAAATGATGTAAACAAAAATCATTATAAAAATTTCATGATAATAGATTGTATAGATCTTGCTCTTGCAGCAGAAACATACTCAACAAATGTTGATTTATATATAAATTATACAGATAAAACTTCTCCATATAGCGGTAGCGCATTTGCTCAATATATAATCTATAATAATATTACGACCTTTAATGGTATAACTCTCCACAATGTAAGGTTAAAAGATATATATAGCTACAATATAAACTTTAATAATGGAAATGGCGTAAAAACTGGTGATGTGCTACTACAAGTTGAAAAATGTAAGGATATAATATGCAATTATACTGATACATTAATTTTACTACGTGATACATATAGTAAATCCAAAATATTAGACGCAGGAGATATAATAATTCAAGCTTCTTCAGATTGTAGTTATGGAACAAAAATTGGAATAAGTTTATGCGCTCGTCAACTATCTATATTTGACAGAAATAAAAACTTCACTTTAGTAAAATCATCAATACTAGATAAAATTGCTTAAAATTATTAAAAAGTGATGTTATCTTTGTTGTCCTCTTTGTGATTGAGAATGTACTGATGGTGGTTGAGAATTATTTAAAGAATAAAGAAAAAATTATTTAACTTAATTTATCTAAATTGCTTAAATCTATTAAAAGATAGTGTTATTTTTTATCTTCTCCTTTGTGATTGAGTAGATGTTCTTGGCTGTGGTTGAGTGTATGTTGGCTGTGGTTGAGTGTATGTTTTTCCCTTAAATGAGTTTTGATATTCTATGTATTTCTTTTTTATATCTTCTTGTGGTTGGGGCTGTGTTTTTGTTCCTTCTCTTATTTTAATATATACTCTCACTGTCTCTGGTTTATACTTAATTATTGTATCGTATTTAATTATTGTATCATATACTATATTTTCAATTTTTAATGTATCTACTTTCTCTATATATACTGTATCTACTTTTGTTGGTGTGTAATATATTGGATAATAATTGTGATTGTAAATTTTGTATGTCTTAGTACAACCTAAAATACCCGCCACTAATAAGCCTTCTATTATTTTCTTTTCAAGATTTGATATTTTTTTGATTGTCATAATTATATAACAAAAAAGATATTTATAAATTTTTCGGTTTGTAACTACTATAAAGTAAAAATTAAAATTATGCGGGGGCGAGGATTCGAACCTCGGAAGGCACTAAGCCAGCTGGTCTTGAGCCAGCCCCGTTTGACCACTCCGGCACCCCCGCTCAAAAAATAAATTTTTAAAAATTAAAAAATTTTTTTATAATGGGTGTTTATATCTCAAAAAAAGCATTAAAAAGATCTATAAGGGATTCTTTTATTAGAGGAAAAATAAGTGAATATTTGGATGAAATTAGATTAATTGTTTATTCTAAAGGTAAAAGGCCAACAGAAAGAATAAAAGAATTTAATGTTAGTCCTAGAGGTCATAAAAAAATAAGAATAGCATGGCATATTGAAGGAGATAATTTCTATATCGATGATTTTTTATATCATGAAACTGATAAATATTATGTTGATAAATGGAACAAAAAAGTTTTGACAGGAGAAATAACTTTAGAAACATATAGGAAAGAAGGTTATATAGAATTACCATTGAATAAGTTAGATACAATAAATGTAGAAGAATATAATAAACTTTGTTATAGTATTTTAACTTAAATTTTTTATTTTTTCTTCAAATCTTTTAACAAAAAAAATAAAAGCATTTTCTATTTCATTTTCCATTATTTTTTCTCTCAAAAATAAAGCAGTTTCATAGCCTTTAACTTTTGGTTTTTTTAATTCTTCTCTAACTTTTTTTTCAAAATTTTTTAATGGTTCTAGAAAAAAATATTTTTCTAAATTTTTTGGATAATTTAAAAATGTATCTTTACCATTTGAAATATAAAATGTTGAATAATAAATAAAATAATTATCTTCTTCTTTTTGAAAATCAACTTTTTCTATTTTTTTAGGATAATTTTTAAATAAAGTAATTGCAAGATCTAAACCTAGTTGATTATTTTCTAATTTTATTTCTAAATTTTTTTGATTTTTATATCTAAATTTTTTAAAAATATCTTCAAGTATTTCTTTCACCATTTTAAAATAACAAAAAATCTTTTAAAAAATTTTCTATAAATAAATAAGAATTTTTTAAACTACAGGTGAAATGTAAAGTATTGTATCCCCTCTTATAAAAGCAAGACCTAATTTATTCTTTACTTTATCATTTTCTATCTCTTTTGTATCTTCTAAAACTAGATTTATATGTATATCAAAAGCTAAAAGTTTTCCTACAATTTTTCTATCGTTTTTTAAATATATTATTATCTCTTTACCTTTTGATTTGTTCAATATATCTAATGGTCTATTAATATTATTTTCCATTTTTAAGAATAAATTAATAGTTTTTAAATATTTTGATCGATAATTTTTTAAAAATTAAATATATTCTAATTTTTATGTCAAAGAAAAAAATAACAGGAGGAAAACTAAGAAAACATAGAAAGAAAAGAAAAAGAGAGATAAAAAAATTCTTAAAAAAAGTAAAATTAGGAGAAAGAAAAATAAAAAAATTAAGAGCTTTAGGTGGAAACCAAAAAGTAGTTTTACTTCAAGATAATTATGTAAATGTAAAAGATAAGGATGGAAAAATAAAAAAAGTTAAAATATTAGATGTATTAGAAACTCCTGCAAATAAATTTTTCACAAGAGCAAAGATATTAACTAAAGGAACAATAATAAAAACTGAAATTGGAAAAGCAAAAATAACAAATAGGCCAGGTCAAGAAGGAATGATTAATGCAATTTTAATTGAATAGAAAAATTTAAAAATAGAAATATTTAAAAAGAAAAATATTTTTAAATTTTATGGTTAAAAAGAAGAAATGCCCTGAATGTGGTTCTACAAATTTAATATTTGATGAAGCAAGAGGTGAGTTTATCTGTGGTGATTGTGGTTTGGTTATTGAACAACATTACATAGAAAGGGGAAAAGAGTGGAGAGAGTTTGAAGATGGAAAAAGGCATGGAAGAACAGGTTCTCCTATAAGTTTACAAAAATTTGATTTAGGTTTAGGAACAACTGTAGGAAAAAATATAGATTTATATAAGCTTTCTACAGAAACAAAAACAAGAAGATTTTTTAGATTAAAAAAATGGCAAGAAAGAGTTGGAGCTAGTATAGAAAGAAATTTGAGATTAGCAATTGCAGAATTAACAAGGATAGCTAGCTATTTAAATTTACCTAATTCTATTAGAGATGAGGCTGCAAGAATATATAATTTAGTTTTACAAAAAGGATTAATAAGAGGTAGAAATATAGAAAGTATTGTTGCTGCTTGTATTTATGCTGCATGCAGAAATTTTGGGAGTCCTAGAACATTAAGTGAAATTGCAGAAGCAACAAATATAGAAAAAAAAGAAATAGGAAGAACTCACAGATTTATAATGAGAAGGATAGATATAAAAATAAAGCCATCTGATGCTAAAGATTATATAATAAGGTTCTCTTCACTTCTAAAACTTTCACCAAAAACTCAAAAAGATGCATTGAAAATATTAAAAAAAGCTGAAAAGGCAGAACTAACAAGTGGAAGAGGACCTAGTGGAATTGCTGCAGCTGCTCTTTATATTAGTTCTTTATTAAATAATGAGAAAAAAACTCAAAGAGAAATTGCTGATATAGTTGGAGTAACAGAAGTAACTATAAGAAATAGATATAAAGAATTAGTTAATTTATTAAGCTCTGCAGAAAAGAAAAAAATAAAAGAACAAGAAAAGCAATTAAGTAAAAAATCTAAATATTAATAATTTCTAAATCTTTAGCTAAAAAAACATTTTTAATTTCTTTTTTAATTTCTTTTAAAAGTTCTTCTTCTTTTCCTTCGTATCTTTCACTTATATGAGTGATAAAATTAATTTTTGTTTTTGATTTTTTTATTATTTCAATAACATCATTGGTAGTTAAATGAAAATAACTTTCAGCAAGATCTTGAAGTTCAGATTTATAAACACATTCAATAATCAATAAATCGCTATCTTTTGATAAATCAAAAATATTATCACATTTTTTTGTATCTAAAATTATTGATATCTTTCTTCCTTTTATTTTATAAGTTGCTTCTTTAGGAGTTATTTTTTTACCTTTAAAAATTATAGATTTTCCTTGCTTCAATTTTTTAAATAAAATTGATGGCCCAATCATCTTTACATATTTTTCTTTTATTTTTATTTTATCTTTTTCATTAAATGAATATCCATAAACATCTGTAGTATGAACTAATTTTTTATAATATATAAAAAAATCATCAAATTCTATTTTACCTTCTTTTTTTACTATTTCATTAATTGAAATTTTTATTTTTTTTATTATAGGAAAAAAACTTGTTATAAAATTTATATAATTTTTTATTCCTCTTGGACCATAAATTTCCAAACATTTCTCATAATTATTTAAAGCCATTGTTTGTAATAAACCGGCTAAACCCAAAATATGATCTGCATGTAAATGGGTTATAAATATTTTGTTTATTCTTAAAGGACTTATATTAGCTTTTTTTAATTGTCTTTGAGTTCCTTCACCGCAATCAAACATAATATAATTTCCTTTAAAAATAATTAATATTGACGTGTGATTCCTTTCTTTAGTTGGAGCACTTGCAGATGTTCCCAAAAAAATAACTTTTATTTCTTCCATCACTTTTTAATATTTTTTAATATAAAAAATTTTTTAACTTCTTATTGAAAATATATTCTATGATAAAAGTTGAGAAAAAAGGAAAGTTATTTATAACTATAGATAAAAACGCATTTCAACTTTACTCAAGATCTTTCTTTGGAGATAAAAAAGATAATTTCATAATTTATACGCCTCAAGAAGTTTTATATTTATTAAAAAAAAATAAAATAAATCTATTTGAAAAAAATAAAAAAATATCTTTTAATCAGCTTTTAAAAAAATTAAATGAAAAAGAAATTGATGAATATATAGTTTTTGAAGATTTAAGAAATAGAGGTTATATATTAAAATCTGGTTTAAAATTTGGTGGAGATTTTATTATTTATGATAAAGGTAAAAAACCTAACAAGGATCATTCAGATTGGGTATTGATAATATTTAAAAGAAATAAAAACATAAATATTAAAGATTTTGTATCGAAAATTAGAGTGGCAACATCAACAAATAAAAAATTATTAATAGCATTAGTAGAAGAAAAGAAAATAGTTTATTATGAAGTAAAATGGAAAAAGATGTAAAATTTATAGGTATAAGTATAAAGGATGAAATAATAAATTTTATAAAAATAAATGGACCTAGTTTAGCTAGTGAAATAGCGAAAAGAATAAATAAACCAACTTATATAACATCTGCTATACTTTCAGAAATGGTTGATAACAATTTAATAAGAAGTACAAACATAAAAATTGGTAGTTCTCCAATATATTTTCTTGATTCACAACTTCCTCAATTAGAAAGATTTCAAGAATATTTAAATGAGAAAGAAAAAGAAGTTTTAGATATTTTAAAAAAGAATAAAATATTGTATAACGAAAAAATTGATATCGAAACAAGATTAATATTAAATAAATTAAAAGATTTTGCAATTCCTTTAAAAATAAAAATAAATGATGAAGAAATTATAATTTGGAAATATTTTTTAGTTGAAAATTCTGAAATTGAAAACATAATAAGTAAACTTGAGAAACCAGAAAGAAAAGAAATTGAGGAAATAAAAGAGATAAAAGAAAAAGAAATGCAAAAAAAACTTGAAGTAAAAATTAAGAAAAAAATCAAAAGGGAAAAAAGAAAAAAATCAAATGAAGAATTTGTTAGTTATATAGAAAAAAACTTTGAAAATATAGAAAAAATTTCTGAAGAAATTTATATAGGAATAAAAAATATAATAGATAATGAAATTAAGTTTTTGTTAATTATAAAGAACAAAAAAAGAATAGACGATGTTGATATTTTGAGATGTTTAAGAGAAGTTGAAGAAAGAAAAATGCCAGCAATTCTATTAACTAAAGCAAAAATAACAAAAAAAGCAAAAGAATTAATTGATAAAAGTGGAAGTTTATTAATTATTAAAAATTTATAAAACAAAACTTTCTTTTATATTTTTTATTTTCTTTTTGGATAACATAAATAAAATTTCCTCCAATTTATTTTCATCTTTAATTTTATTTCTTAATTTATTTATTATTGGATTAATTCTTTTATAAGCATAAATTGCTGATGCTAAAGCATCAAGCTCATGTTTATTATTAATACTGAGATCTGTATATCCTCTAATTAATTTCCTCTTTTTCTCTATTTTTAAATCTTCATCAGGATTTATTATATTAATTTTTAATCTTCTCGATATTTTTTTAATTGATGAACTTATATTTTTTTTATCGAATCCTAAATAAATTGGTGTACCATACTGAAAAATTTTTTTAATAATAAAATCTATATTTTTATTTTTATCTGAGTAAAGTAAAATTATTTTTCCAGAGATTGCATCTATCAAACATAAACTAAAAGTTTTTCCGGGATCGAAACCTACAATGAGTAATGTCATTTTAAATTTTAAGATAGTTTAATAAACCAAAAAAACATTAACAAAAATAAAATAAATATTATTATTGCATTTGTTATATTATATAAAATTGATGCAATTTTTTTATTTTTAAAAATTAATAAAAATGTTAAATAAATAGACTTTCCCCCATCAAGAAATCCAAAAGGAAGCATATTAAAAAACGCTACACTTAAACCAATAATTGCTATCCAATAAAATAAATCTCTAAAAAAATCAAAAATTTCATTAATAGCTTTTGTTTTTAAATAAGGATTAAACTTATAATATTGAAATAAAAATAAATACATAATTTTATTAGTTATAGGTACAAAAGATATTCCTAAAAAACCCTTAGATAAATTTTTAGGATGTGAAGTTAATTCTATTTCATATTCTTTTATCTCTGTTTTTATTTTTATTTTATCACCAGGCTTCTTATTTTCTAAAATTTTTATTATTTCTCTTATATGCTCAACTTTTTTTCCATCAACCTCGATTATTGCTCCAGTCAAATTTGCTTTATAGGCAGGAGAATCTATATATAAAATAATTTTATCACTTTTTCCTTTTATTATCAAATCTTTCTGTGATTCCCATAATTCTTTTGTTAAGTAATAAGTATTATTATTTATCTCAAATTTAATAGGAAATGAATAATTTGAATTATTTAAATTAATTCCTAAATTTGATATATTTACTTCTTCGATAGCTAGAAAATATCCATGAACCCCTATTGGTTGATAAAATAATAAAAAGAAAATTTGTAAAATTAAAATAAAAATTAAAGCTACTAAAAAATTTGCAAATGATCCTGCAGAAAGTATAGCTAATTGATTTTTTATCTTTTTTTTATTCATTTCTTTCTCATCTGGTTCTACAAATGCTAATATAAAAGGACCTAAAAAACCAAAACCAGTTGATTTTATTTTTATATCATAAGCTCTTGCAAAAATTCCATGAGCAAATTCATGGGATACTGCAATAATTAAAATTATTATAATCCAATAAATAAAATAAAATGGTGGTAAAAATTTTATTTTAAATATTTCTGTTATATAAGGAAATATTGGTATTATTGGTGGAATATTTGGAACTGTTTTTGCAATATAAAAAATTTTTAATGTAAATAAAAAAAGAAATATAGAAATTATTAAAAATAAATAACCAAAAAATATAGAAAAATAAGAAATTATATAAATTAATTTTTTATTTCTTCTTGAGAATTTATCTATAAAATTTAAGCCTTTTTTTGTTCTATATAGAAAAAATATCCCTTCTCTCTTTAATTTTTTTTTATTTTTGAATAAAAATATTAATAAAAAAATTATAAAGAAAATTAAAAATATTGCATCTAATATATAAAAATTCATTTTCTCCTAATAGGTCTTAGAGCTTTACTTTTACATTTTCTACATTTAGCTTTTCCTGCCATAACTTTACTAGGATGAACTCTAATTTTACTTTTACATTTTCTACAAACAAAAAGATTTTTAAAAAGCCTATTTTGTGCAGCAGGTATTTTTGCCATTTTGATTATATTCTTCTTTTAACTATTTTTACTCCCTCAACATCCCAATATTCAACATTATCTCCCTCACTTATTTTTCCCAATGCTTCTTCATCTATTATCATATCGAATGTCTCAAAACTATCTAAATCCATAACATTAGCTTTTTTTTCAAATATAGATAAAACTTGTCCTCTCTTTTTTTCTATTAAAGGTACTCCGACTTTCTCGTGACCAGGCATAACAGCAATTCTCTTTTTTCCATCAATTATTCCAATAGCTTCAATTCTAACTTTACTAGCACCATGTTTCCCTGTTTTACTTATATCAATTCTTTTTAAAACACATGGAGCATCATCAATAATTAAATAGTTCCCTTCTTTCAAACTTGTTGCTTCAACAAATTTATAGACCATGAATATTTTAAAATTGAAAGTTTTTTAAATTTTTTTAATTTTATTATTTATGGAAAAAATATATAATGATTTAATAAATTTATTTTTAGCATCAGTTATTGCTGCATTTTGTATAGCTTTATTTAAAATTGAAAATTATTTTTACTATTTATTTCCATGTTTACTATTTTTCTTTTTAACTTATTTTGTCAAAAGAATTGTTTCTCAAAAATTTTTATATTATGATATTGAATCGAAATTTTTATCTATAAAAAGATTTTGGTTCTCAGATCAATCTAAAATTCCATTTCCATTTCCAATTGGTATTTTTTTTGCTTTATTTTTTTCATTAATAAGTTATGGTGGAATACAGATTTTAGCTTTATTAGGATATGAATATAAAGAAAAGATAGGAAGAATAAGAAAAAAATATAGATTAAGAGAACAAGATTTAACAACTATATCTGTAATTAGTTTACTTTCTGGATATTTATTGCTATTAATCTTTTATATCTCAAATTTAGATGAATTTGCAAAAGTAATTGCATGGCTTTTATTTTCATGTTCTTTACCATTCGGAAGCTTGGAAGGATCAAGAATATTTCATGCAAATTGGATATTGTGGATATTTTATTTCTCTCTTTTTTCGCTCTCCTTAATATTAGTTAATATCACACAAAAATTTATGTTAATTATCTTAGCTTTAATATTTGCAATTTTAATAGGACTTTACTTTTTATATAAATATATAAAATAAAAAAATTTATAAAACTAAAAAAATTAAAAAATAATTCCTTTTGCACTACTACATTCTTTAATGTAGTAGGAGGAAAAAATGGATATAAAAAAAGCAGTAGAAGAATTAATAAAAAATAGTAAAAAAAGAAATTTTATTCAAACAATTGATTTAATTATAAATTTAAAAAATTTGGATATAAAAAAAGAAAAAATAAATTTTTATTTTGAGATTCCTTATCCAATAAAAGAAAAAAAAGTTTGTTTGATTTCTGAAAAAAGTGAAGATATTCTTAAAAATATTTTAGATGTTATAGTTTGGAAAGATATAGAAAATTTAAGTTTAAAAGAATTTAAAAAAATAGAGAAAAAATATGATTACTTCATCGCTTTATCAAAACTTATACCATCAATTGCAAAAAATTTTGGTAAGATTCTTGGCTCAAGAAAAAAAATGCCAGATCCACAAATTGGATGTATAATTAATGAGATTGATGAAAATAAAATTAAAAAATTGGTAGAAAAATTGAAAAAAACTATAAAAATTAAGAATGATGGAAATTCTATAAAATTAGCTATAGGAAAAGAGAATATGGAAATAGAAAAAATTGAAGAAAATTTCAATTCTTTTTATAATAAATTAAAACAAAATTTACCTCAGGGAGAGGGAAATATAAAAGAAATATTATTAAAATTAACAATGTCAAAACCAATAAAATTAAAATGAGATCAAAAGAATTAAAAATAAAAAAAGTTAAAGAAATAACTAATCTATGCAAAGAAAAAAATTTTCTAATAATATCTAATATAGAAAAAATTAATGCAAATAAGTTTAAAGAAATAAAAAGAAAATTGAAAGATGATTGTATAATTAAAGTAATAAAAAAATCAATATTATTGAAAGTTCTTGAAAATATAAATTTAGAAAAAAAACAAATTGAAGAAATAGAAAAAGAAATAAACAAACCTTTTTGTATAATAATTACTAATATAGACATTTTTAGAATTGCTTCAATTCTTGAGGAAAATAAATTTTTTACATATTTAAAAGCAGGAGAAATATTAAAAGAAGATTTTGTTATAAAAAAAGGTCCAACACATTTATTACCAATGGAAATGGCTGAATTAAATAAAGCTGGTTTACAAGTTGGTGTAGAGAAAGGTAAAGTAGTAATAAAACAAGATTTTATACTAAAGAAAAATGAAATTTTAACTCAAGAAATGGCTAATATATTACAAAAACTTGATATAAAACCATTAAAAATAGGTTTGAATGTTGATATAGGAATTGATATAAAAAATAAAAAAATTTATAAAAATATAATAATAGATAAAGAAAAAGAAAGAGAAAAATTAATAAAAGGAATAAACTTTGGTTTAAATCTTGCATTAGGAATAAATTATATATCAAGATATACAATAAATTCATTAATTCAAAAAGCTTTAATTTATGCTAATCAATTAAATAAATTTATAGAAAAAAAATGAAATACATATATGCTGCATTATTGCTTCATGAAGCTGGAAAAGAAATAAATGAAGAAAATTTGAAGAAGGTAATTAGTAGTATAGATGAAGTAGATGAAGCAAAAATAAAAATATTGGTTGAGAGTTTGAGAGGGGTAAATATTGAGGAATTAATAAAGTCTGCTCCAACTACAGTAACAACAAGCGAAACAAAAGAAAAAGTTGAAGAGAAAAAGGAAGAGAAAAAGGAAGAAAGAATTGAAGAAATATCTATAGAGGGTTTAGCTTCTCTTTTTGGTTAAATAAATAATATATTTTACATCAGATACTACAGGGATTTCTTCTATTTTAAATAATTTTATATTTAAAATCCATATTAAAAATACAAAAACTGTAGATCCAAAATACCAAAAAAATTTATGGTAAAAATTTGTATTTATCCCATTAAACTCAAGAAAAATTAAAAGAAAAAGTCTAGAAAAATTAAAGATAAAAAATAAAAAAAATAAAAAAAATAAAGATAAAATTCTTTTTTTAAATTTCATTGGTGTAGATAGATTTAATATTAAAAGCAAATAATAAGCACTTCCTCCAATACATGCAGGAATAATTTCTATTATTTTAGGTCCAATAATATAATTATTAATAAAAGTTAATGAAAAAAATTTAGATAAAGAAAATTTTAATAAAAAAATTGTTGGAAAAGTAAAGATATAAAAAATATCAATAAATATACCAAAAATTATTAAAATAATATACCTAAGAAAAAATAAATATTTCATAAAATTTAAAAGAAATAATCTTAAAAAATTTTGCAAAATATTATAAAGGGATAAAATAAAGATATTTATGGGTCTGGGTGATGGGATTAAGAAAATATTTACAAAAATAAAGAATGCCATATTCCTTGATAAGAAAGAATTAGATGAAATTATAAAAGATTTTCAAAAGGTTTTAATTGAAAGTGATGTTGATGTTGAATTAGTTAGTGAAATAAGTAAAAACATTAAAAAAAAGTTTCTTGAAACTGAGTTAAAAAATATAGAAAAAAAAGAAATGTTAATAAAGTTAATATATGATGAAATTGTTAATATTTTAGGTGAAAAAAAACATGAACTAGAAATAAAGAAAAATGATAAAGTATTATTAATTGGCTTATATGGAAGTGGAAAAACAACAACATCAGTAAAATTAGCTTATTATTACTCAAAAAAAGGATTAAAAACATGTGTAATAAGTTTAGATGTTCATAGACCTGCTGCACAAGAACAGCTTGAACAATTTGCAGCTAAAGCAGGAATAAAGGCTTTTATTAACAAAGAAGAAAAAGATCCATTAAAAATATGGAAAAATTTCGAAGATCAATTAAAAAAATTTGATGTTATTTTTATAGATTCTGCAGGTAGAGATGCTTTAAATGAAGAATTAATAAAAGAGATAAAAGATATTTGCGAATTAATAAAACCAGAACATATTTTATTAATTATTCCAGCTGATATAGGACAAGCAGCAAGAAAACAAGCAGAATTTTTCAATAAAGCTATAAAAATAGATGGAGCAATATTAACAAGAATGGATGGAACAGCAAAGGCTGGTGGAGCACTAGCTAGTTGCAAAGTTGCAAATTGTAAAGTTTATTTTATAGGGGTTGGTGAAAAATTTAATGATATAGAACTTTTTGATCCAAAAAGATATGTCTCAAGAATTTTAGGTTTGGGCGATTTAGATAGTTTAATTGAAAAAATAAAACTATCACTAGGAGAAGAAAAAATAGAAATAAAAAAAGAGGATAAATTTACTTTAGTAGATTTTTATAATCAAATATTGGCAATACAAAAAATTGGTCCTTTTAAGAAGATAATAGAACTAATACCAGGAATGGGTAATATAAATATACCTTCTTCACTATTAGACATTCAGGAGAAAAAAATAAAGCATTGGAAATATGCAATAGATAGCATGACTAAAGAGGAAAGAGAAAATCCTGAAATATTAGATAGTTCAAGAATAGCAAGAATAAGTAAAGGTAGTCATGTTCCTATAAATGAAATTAAAGAAATGCTAAAAAATTATAAAATTATAAAAGAGTTTATAGGAAAAGAAATTGACGAGAAAAAAATTACAAAATTAGCTAAGAGATTTAGAATAATATGAAAGATATTCCATTAGATGAAATAATTTTAAGGAAGTATGAGATACCAGAAAGCAAAGATATAAGAGAATTAATAAAAAAATTTTGTTTAAGTATTGGTTTATTACAGGAAGGAGATAGTAGAGATATAATAATTGATATAATACTAGTTTTAATAAATAAGAAAAAAGAAAAAAGAAATTTAAATATTAAAGAAATAAAAAATGAAGTAGAAAAAATAAGAAAAAATTATGGATTAGAAATAAAAGGATTGTCAGAATCAAATATAAGAAGGCAGCTTAGAAGATTAAAAGATTTAATGATTATAGAAAAAATAAAAAATAGTTATAGGCTATATGAATTTGAAAATATAGAGAATATATTAGAAAGGATACTAGAAATAAAATTAAATAGTATAATAAAAAGAATTAAAGAATATGCTAAAGCAATAGATGAAAACTCAAAATGAAAAATATATTAATAGAAACTTACGGCTGTACAGCAAATCAGAATGATAGTGAAATAATTGGTGGAATATTAGAAAAAGATTTTAATGTAATTTTTGGAAAAGCAAATAAAAAATTAGATTTAGATCTTGTTATTCTAAATACATGTGTTGTTAAAGGACCAACTTTGAAGAGAATGGAAAGAAGAATAAATGATTTATTAAAAGAATATAAGAAAATTATTATTTGTGGTTGCATGGCATCAAGCTATACAAACTTAATTTTAAAAATAAAAGAAAATATAGAAAAAAAATTTGGAAATAGAAATATAGCAATAATTTCTCCTGATAAAATTTATGAAATAAAAAATATTGTTAAAAAAATTCTTGAAAATGATAGAGATTATATCATTATAAATGATAAAAAATTTAAGGAAAAATTATTTTTACCAAAAAAAAGAATTAATAGAATTATTGGAATAACTCAAATAGCATCAGGATGTGTTAGTAATTGCAGTTTCTGTATTACAAAAATTGCAAAAGGATATTTGAAAAGTTATGATATTGAAAAAATTGTAAAAAATATAAAAAAAGATATAAGAGAAGGTTGCAAAGAAATATTACTTACTGCTACTGATATTGGTTGCTATGGATTGGATAAAGGAAAATATATGCTTGTTGATTTATTAAAAAAAATTATAAACATTGATGGAAGATTTTTAATTAGAGTTGGTATGATGAATCCAGAACATTTAAAAAATTTTATAGATCCTCTTCTCGATGTTTATGAAAATAAAAAAATTTTTAAATTTCTTCATGTGCCATTGCAATCAGGAAGTGATAAAGTATTAGAAGAAATGAAAAGGAATTATTCTGTGAAAGATTTTTTAGAAATAGTAAAAGCATATAGAAAAAAATTTCCAAATGCAACTCTTGCTACAGATATTATTGTTGGTTTTTATAATGAAAATGAAAATGATTTTAAAGAAACAATAAAAATAATAAAAAAAACAAAACCAGAAATAGTTAACATAAGTAGATTTTGGCCAATGCCAAAAACATTGGCTTATAAAAAATCTAAAGAAAAAATTGATGAGATAATAAAAATTGGAAAAGAAAGATCAAAAAAGCTTAGTGAGATAACAAAGAAAATTTCTTATGAGAAAAATAAAAGATTAATTGGAAAAGAATTAATTTGTTTAGTTGATAAAAAAGGTTATGGTAAAAGTTTTTTGGCTAGAGATATAAACTATAAATTAATTGCAATAAATGAAAAATTAGATATTGGAAAATTTTATAAAGTCAAAATAACTGGTGCAAAGTCGAATTTCCTTATTGGGAAAATTTAAGTTGCTTCAATGGAGTTGCAGATTCCCATACAGTTTCTACCAATTTCTTCATTGTAGATGAAAAAAACTCTGAATTTATCCATACTCCTGTATCAAAGTTTGGATGTATTTCTTTATCATTCATTAACATAAACATTAAACTTTTTCCGTCTATTAAAACAATTCTTGAGTCAAATGGTATGCTCCTAATTTCTGCAATTTTTGATAATTCTTTTGCAACTTTATAATTTTCTGAAGTAATCTTTGCTGCAATTTTTATTTTTACTCCCTTTTTATTTAATTTCTCTAAAACAGGCTTTAGTACTTCATATTTTCTCTTCAAACCTTCCTCTGTTAAAAACAAATAAATCTCTTTTTGTGCTTTTAATAAAATAGAGCTTAGATGTGAGTGAATATTATGTCTTCCTCTAACTGCTCCACTTATATCATATACTTCAACGTATTTTATTCCTTTTGAATATATGTTTTCAAGTTCTTTCATTAATTCTGAATTTTTTATTTCATCCAATATTTTACCACGCTCTTTTGCTTCCTCTATAAAATTTTGTTTTGCTCTCTCTATTACTTCTTCTGGTTTTATTGCAATAAATTTTATAGGTTTTCCTAGTTTCATCAAAACGAATCCTTTTTTTTCTAGACTTTCCAATATATCATATGTCCTACTTCTAGGAACACCTGCTATACTACTTAACTCTCCTGCTGTAGAAATTCCTCTTGATAAAAGTGCTGTCCATATCTTTACTTCATATAAATTCAAACCAAAAATTTTTCTTAGCCTGCTAAGTAAATCTTCTCTTAGTACCATTTTATCTATTCAATAGTTATAATTAATTTAAAATTTTTTAAAGTTTAAAAAGTTTTTTATAATCTATTTTTCTTAATTAGTAATAAATAGTAAAAAATGGAAATAATAGAAGAAATTATAAAAAAAGATGATGCAAATTGGCAATATATAATTTATGAACTTGTAAAAACAAAACAAATAGATCCTTGGAATATTGATATAATAAATTTAACAACAAAATTTCTAGAAAAAATTGAAGAAATGGATAGAAAAGGACTCTATATTTCATCAAAATTAATCCTTATAGCTGCTATATTAATAAGACTAAAAACAGAGATTCTTATTCAAAGTTTAATAAAAAAAGAAGAAACTAAAAAAATAGAAAAAGAAAGAATTATATTAAATGAGGAAATTCCAGATTTAATTCCTAAGATTCCTTTTGATAGAGAAAGAAGGATAACTTTAGAAGAACTTATTAAAGCAATAAATGAGGCTATAAAAACTGAAGAAAGAAGAATAAGAAAACAAATTTATCTAAAAAGACATGTTATGGAAATTGATTATTTATTAACAAAAAAAAGGATTGATTGGAGAATAAAGATAAAAGAGATTTATAAAAAAATTTTAAAACTATTAAATGAAAGAAAAATAAGAAAAATATTATTCGATGAATTAATAGAAAATAAAGAGGAAAAAATAAATACTTTCATAGCTTTATTATATCTTGACTTTCAGAAAAAAATAAATTTAGAACAAAAAAATTTTTTAGGTGAAATTGAAATAAATTTAAATGCGGGGGTGCCGGAGCTTGGTCGAACGGGCAGGACTTAAGATCCTGTGCCTTAGTGGCTTCGTGGGTTCGAATCCCACCCCCCGCATTTTTAAATAATCTCTTATCAAACTAAAAAAATTTTACAATATGAAAAAATATTTTATTAGAATTTAGTGCAATGATGTGAAATAAAAAATCAAAGTTGGAGAAGGCCTTTGTACACAGCGATATCTTTATAAATTCATAGCTTTTCTTGTTGCATGCTAATAAAAAAGGGTGATTTTATTGAACTTGAATTTACTGGAAAATGTGAAGGAGAAATTTTCGATACAACGAATAATGAAATTGCAAAAAAAATATTTAACAAAGAAGTAAAACCAATAAAAATAATTGTCGGCGAAAAAATGGTTGTAGATGGATTAGATAAAGCAATAGAAGGAAAAGAAATAAATAAAATATATAAAATAAAATTAAAACCAAAAGAAGCATTTGGAGATAGAAGAAAAGAATTAATAAAAACAGTCCCACTAAATGCTTTTAAAGATAAAAATTTAGTAAAAGAAGGAAATCTGTTATTAATTGATGGAATACTAGTAAAAATATTGAAAGTAGCTAGTGGAAGAGTATTAATAGATATGAATCATCCTCTTGCAGGAAAAGAAATTGAATACGAATTTAAAATTTTAAGAAAAATAGAAAGTGATGATGAAAAAATAAAAACTATAGCCGAGTTTTTTGGAATAAAAGATTATGAAATAGAAAAAAATAATGAAAAAATTGAAATAAAATTAAAAAAAATGAATAAAAATTTTGAAGAATTATTAAAAAAATATATTAAAAATATTGAGATAACTAAGATAGAGTAAAATTTAATAAAAAAATTTAAATAAAATTAAAAATTGGATAAAATATGGAAATTGTTGAAGGATCAGAAGTTATAAAAGAAATTGATAAACAGCTTGAAGAAATTTTAGCACAAAGAAAAGCTAGAATAAAAATTTTTGGAGTTGGTGGAGCAGGAAATAATACTATAGACAGAATGAAAGAAGTTGGTATAGAAGGAGCAGAACTTATAGCAGTAAATACAGATGCGCAACATTTATTATATACAAAAAGTGATTATAAAATTTTAATTGGAAAAGAATTAACAAAAGGATTAGGAGCAGGAAGTGATCCAAAAATTGGAGAAGAAGCTGCTAAAGAAAGTCAAAGTGAATTAAAAAAGAAAATTGAGGATAGTGATTTAATATTTATTACTGCTGGTTTAGGTGGAGGGACTGGTACTGGGGCTTCTCCAATAATTGCTGAAATTGCAAAAAAAATGAATATATTAACAATTGGTGTAGTTACTTTACCATTCACAATAGAAGGAAGTAGAAGATTTGAAAATGCTATGATCGGATTAGAAAAATTAGAAGAAAATGTAAACACATTAATAATAATCCCAAACGATAAACTTTTAGAACTAGTTCCTGATTTACCTTTACAAACTGCTTTTAAAATATCTGATGAAATTTTAACAAATGCTGTAAAAGGAATTATAGAACTTATAACAAAGCCAGGATTAGTAAATTTAGATTTTGCTGATTTAAAAGCTATTATGGGTAAAGGAGGCATAAGCATGATTGGTGTAGGAGAGAGTGATAGTCAAAATAGGGCATATGAAGCTATAGAAAAAGCATTAAATAATCCTCTTCTTGATGTAGAAGTTAAAGATATAAAAGGAGCATTGATAAATATTACTGGAGGAACAGATTTAAGATTAGAAGAAGCAAAAACAATAATAAAAGCTGTAAGTGAAAAACTCGGAGATGATTCAAATTTAATTTGGGGAGCACAAATTAGTGAGGATATGAAAGGAATAATTAAAGTATTATTAATAGCAACAGGTGTAAAAGTTCCATGGATAAACAAAAAATCTAAATTAGAGGAAAAAATAATTGAAGAATTTGGAATAAAATTTATTAGAGAATAAAATGTTAAACAAAATAAAAGATTTTTTTATTCAATGTAAAAGGGTATGGATAGTAACAAGAAAACCTGAAAAACATGAAATAAACTTAATAAGTAAAGTTTCTGCAATAGGAATAATAATAATTGGTATCTTGGGCTTTATTATATCATTAATAATTGAACTTATATTAAAATTAAAATGATATTCGTAGTAAGAGTAACATCAAATAAAGAAGAACAAGCAATCGAGCTTATAGAACTAAAAGCAAAAAAAATGGAAATAAATATAAGTAGTATAGTTGCTCCTTTTGGTATAAAAGGTTATATATTATTAGAAACAAATTCAAAAGAAAATGCTGAACTTGCAACTTATAAAGTTCCTTATGTTAAGGGTATTTTAAATAAAACAGTTAGCTTAGAAGAAATAGAAAATCTATTCAAACCACCAAGTGAGGTTGTAGAAATTGAAGAAGGAGACATAGTTGAGATTATAGGAAATGTTTTCAAAAATGAGAAAGGTATAGTTAAAAGAATAAATAAACAAAAAAATGAAGCTGTTGTAGAATTACTTCATGCAGCTGTTCCTATGCCTGTATTTGTAAAATTGGAAAATTTAAGAGTAATTAAAAAGGAAAAGGAAAGTGAAAAAAAAGAAGAATAAATTAAAATATAATTTCAAAATCTTTAAATCTTTTTTCTAGTGCTTTTATTATTCTTTCTGTTAAGATTGTTTTTGAAGTTTTTTGCATTGAAGCTTTTAATTCAATCTCGTTAGAAGGAACAAAATCATTTTTTTCGTAATTAAATTTTTCAATTTTATTTTCTAATATATTTGGAATTAAGAATATATTATCTCCAAATATTAATTCTCCTTCTAAAATTTTATCATTTTCTTTATATTTTATCTTTATTTTATTTTTTATTTTTTGTATTAATTCCTTTCTTTCTTCAAATTCCTTAATTTCTTTTATTAATTCAGTTACATCTCTTCTAAGTAACTCAAATTCTCTTGATGAAATTTTCTCTTTTTTTAAACTTAAAAATTTCTTTAAGCTATCTAAATAATATTTACTTATATAACCTCTATCTATGAAATCTTTCTTGATTAATTTAATATATTCTTTCATAGATTTTTTACCATATATCGAATTTAGCAATTTTTCTAAATTAATTAAAATTTCTTTTCTATTTCTTTCTATAGACCTTATTTGCAAAGTTTCTGCAAGTTTTTTTAATCTTTCTATATAAGAAGAAATTTGATCTAATAAAAAATCAATTTCTTTTCCTTCTATTTCTTTTATTTCTTCATGCTCATATTTTTTATATATTTCTACAATTCTTTTCAAAATATTAATATAATTTTCCTCTAATAATTTCTCTTTTTTTACAAATGTTTCTTCCATAAATTTAACTGTTTCTATAGGGGTTGGAGGAGGTATTCCATAAAGCATTAATACTCCTTGGCTTGGAGTTATAATACCCCAATATATATCTTCTGTAACTAAATTTATCAATTTTCTTTTAACATTTTCTACAACTTTTTCACCTATAGACATAAACATCTCTATAGATTCAGGACTTGGTTTTATTTTTCCCATCTTCAAAAGCAATTTCCAAGGCAAAAATGCTCCTCTATCATATAATGGTACACCATCCCTAATAAAAGTAAAAATTACAGGATTTGCTTCTCTAACACCTTCCCAAAATTCTGTTAATAAATAAACTTGTGGGCTAATTTTATTTTGAGTATTTGCTCTCTCATTTGCTTCTATAGCATAACTATAAATTATCCCTCTCAACCTTTCTCTTAATTCAAATCTGCTCATTTTTTTAACATCAGTATCATCAATAACAACAAAAACATCAACATCACTAGTTTTAGTTGCTTGTCCCCTTACTATAGAACCAGCAAGAACATAACTAACAACATATCTCTTAAATTCTGTTAATATCATCATCTTAAGTATTGTAGCAACTCTTAATGCTCCTAAAATTCCTGTATCAAATATTGGAATAGACATTGATATTGCTTCAACATAATCAAATCTTGAGTCAAAACAAAGTTGCCATATATCTTCTGGTGTAAAAAAATGAAGCCAAATTTTTGGTTTCTTATCTTTTACAAAATTTATAGAATCTATTGTAATATTTGGCATTTCTTTAATTTTTTCAAATGGAATTATCATAATTGCATGAAATATATTTTTTTCTTTTTGTTTCTCTTTTTCAAAAATTGCATATTCTTTTTCGTCCATATTTGATTCTATAATATCATTTGCCAATGGTGGAACCAAACCTATAGCAGAAATAAAATTGTATTTTTTCATTATTTCATCTCTAAAAGATTCTAATATAGGTTTAACTTTCTCTATCTCTGCTTTTAATTTTTCTCCAAATTCCTTCAATTTTAATAATTCTCCATATCTTTCTTCATATTTTTCTTCTTCATTAGATTTTTCTTCCATTTTAAAAAAAAGTAAATTAATTTAAAAAACTTTTTTAAGCTTTATAAACAATTAAGGATAAATTGTCAATTGCTTTACTATAGAATCAAAGTATTTATATTCTGTTGTTATTCTTATTAGAGATGGGAAATTCTCATCAGTAATTTGTTTTTCACATCTTATTTTTCCTAAATTTGCATATCCATCTAGTCCTTGCTTAGTTGTAAAATCTTTATCTAATAGCATACATTTAAAGCCCAAACCATTATCATTTATATTTATTTTCACATAATTTTCTTTTATTAATGCTTGTGATAGTTTATTTTCTATATCATCACATGTAATATCTGGAGAATAAGTTTTCCCTTTTCCTAAATTTGATATAACAAATTCAATTATTAAATTATTTCCAACAACTTGTTGAGTTAAGCTTGTAATTTGAATTGGACCATTAGTATTACTTTTACTATCTATTTTATTTCCTTCAATTTTACATATATTACTAGTTTGCTTTGCTACACAAATAGTTACATCTGTTATTGTAGTATAATCATAGCAATAATCTAAAACCAAATTAAATTTGAAAGGATTTTGAATAGATAAATCACTATAAGCAGAATTTGCAAAAACTACTCTATGCTTTGCTGTTATATTATCTTTTCTCTCTTGAATTTCTATATTATTTGTTACTCTATTAGAATAATCTTTCAGATTTTTTCCAACACCACTCAAATAAAATACTGCTTTATTTGAAGGTATTTTCCACTCTCCAAAATTTTCAACATCAACAATTATTGGAAATCTTTGACCTATAGATATATTTGAAGGTGGAGCATTATCAACAAAATTAACTCTTAATCCATAAAAAGTTTCTTTTTTTTCTTGTTTACATCCAAAAAATAAAATTGCTATAAAAAATAATATTAATATTTTTTTTATCATTCTTTACATTTTTTCTACATTTATTTTTATTTTTTTGATTTCATTTATTTTATAGTTTAGCTGTATTATCAAAGGGATTGATTCCTGATTCATTGAATTTGTTAATATTTCACACCTTATAAAATTTTCTTTTTCTAAATTAATTATCTCAGCTTGTGAAATTTTTCTATTTTTAGCATTACATGAAATTACTAATGGTTTTGCTTCTATAGAGAAAAATAAAGAATTATTTTTTCCGTCAGAGTTTATATTTACATCTTTTTTCTTATCAATTTTTATATCAAGTAAAATTTTATAATTTGATGGTAGCTGATGAATGCTTTTCCCTATTTGTAATGATATTATACCGTCAGAAAAACTAAGAGATTCTGTTTCTGGAGATGGATAATTTAAAGTTCCTAAAAATTGAGTTTGCTGAATATATTGTATCTCTATATATATTTCTGGTTGAATACTAATATTAATTTGTGGTAAATTTTTATATGAATAATACCCTTCTTTTGGAAAATATAATTTTGAAATTCCTGGCTTTTTTTCATTATTATAAACTTGAGCAGCTGAAACATAAAAATTAGAGCAGTCTCTTTCTATTCCACCATAATAAATATTTTGATTATCATAAACACAAACTGTACCAATTTTCTCATTATTATAATAATTAATAAGCTCTAAACCTATCCTAAAATTTTCTCCTTCTAAAATTTTTTTTCCTTCATAAATAAATCCAGCACCTTTAATTAAATTTATCTCAAATTTTTCTTCTTGAGTAGATTTAGGTTGGCAACCAAAAATAAAAATTAATAAAATTAATGACAATATTATTTTTTTCATATTTTTCTTAAGGTTTTCTTTAATTCTTTATATATAATATAATTTGCTTTTATATTTATAATTCTTTGCTCAACTACATCTTTTGGGGCATTTGAAATAAAAAGTTCACAATTAAAAACATACTCTTTTTTATTTTTATTATAATATTCTTTCAATTTTTCTTCATCATAATTCTCAAATCTATTTCCAAAGTTTTCGCAACTTATTTGGGTATCTGGAGTAGATGATATCTCAAAAAAGTTTATTCTTTTTAAATAAAAATTATAATTTGGATTTTGTCTCAATTTTATGAAAAATTCATATTTTTTGTTTTGTAGTGGCATATCTGAATAAAAATCTATTATAATTTCGAAAGGCATTTCAGAAGTTATAATTTTTCCTTTTTTTTCTTCAATTTGTTGAAATGAGGAACTTGTATATATTATCCAAGTTAGATCTGATGTATATGGAATATTAAATCCTATAATCAAATCCTCTTTTTGGTATCTTGCTTTTCCATTACATCTAAAACTTGTTGATAGTTTATCTTTAGATTTAGGGAAAATAAAGTAATCTTCTTTAGCATATTGTTGCAAATCATAAACTTTTAAAGATATTCTTTGTTTTGTATCTTCAATATCACAATATGGATAAACAATAAGATTATCAATTTTTTTATTTATTAATTCAATTATAACAAGTAAATCTATTATATCATCCTTTATATAATCATTCTCATATGAAATACTTAAAGAAAAATCTGGTGATGTTATATTTTTTTCTTCGAATCCAGCAAAAGCAGGACATTTCTCAGAGCCACTCAAACAATAAAACCAAGACAATAGATTTCCAAAATTTAAAGAAAATGATGGAAACGAAAAAATATTAAATTTAGAAAAAAATAAAAATACTAAAACAATAAAGATTAAAAATAAAATTAAATATGCAATATTTCTTTGTTCTTTTGGAAGAAGGGAAATACCATAAAGTATAATACCAAATATTAATCCTATAAAAAATCCTAAAATAAAATAACTAAAACTATTTTTTATTATATAACCCAAAATACCACAAAGTATTGATGCTATAATCGCATAAAAAAATATTATAAGAAAATTTGTTTTTTCTTCTTTTTTTTCTTGATCTTCATCCATAAGAGAATTAAGATTTTAAATATAAAAAATTTACTAAATTATGGAATATGAAATACCAAGTTATAGAAAAACAAGAAAAGAAAAAAAATTGAAAAGAAAAGTTAGAGTCTATAAAAAAGGAGGAAAATGGAGGTCGAAGTAGATTGTGTTGTTTTTTTCATTTTTTTTATATATTTATTGATAGCAACTATATGGGATATAAAAAAAAGGGAAATTCCAGATTGGATTAGTTATAGTTTACTTTTTTTTGGTATTTCTTATAGAATTTTTCAATCATTTTTTTATTCATCTATAATATTCAATCTAGCTATTGTTTATTTTTTATTTTTTATTTTAGCAAATATTTTTTATTACTCAAAATTTTTTGCAGGAGGAGATTATAAACTTTTAATTTCTCTTTCACCAGTATTTTGTTATCCACCATTAATTTTAAAAAAGGATTTTTTCTTTGTTAAATTTTTAATTTATGTTTTAATAGTTTCTTCTATATATGGATTAATTTGGAGCTTTTATATTTTAATAAAAAATTATAAAAAATTTAAATTTAAAGAAGAAATAAAAGAATCAAAATTTTTAACAATTGTTTTATTCTCACTTATTTTCTTAATTTTATCTTTAATATTTTATTTTATATATGACCATATATTTTTTATTTTTTCATTTTTAATTTTCTTAATTTTTCCTTTTTTATATATTATAATAAATTTTGCAGATAAAATGCTTATCATAGAAAAAAATTATAATGAAATAGTTGAGGGAGATATTTTATATAAAGATATAAAAATAGGAAATAAAATTATAAAAGCTAAGTGGGAAGGATTAAATAAAGAAGAAATAAAATTAATAAAAAAATTTAAGAAAAAAGTAAAAATAAAAGAAGGTATTCCATTTGTTCCAGTATTTTTTATAGCTTTTGTTCTTTTATGGTTTCCTTTCTTTTAAAAATTTTATTATATCATCAATTTCCTTCTCGATTTTATTTTTATCTTCAATTTTTTTTATTTTATCAATTTCATTTTTCATTAAAATAAAAATCTTCTCCAAATCTTCTTTCTTAGCTTCATTTCTTTTCCATTTAATCTCAAAATTATCATTCTCTCTACGAGGAAATAAATAACAAGAGAAATGATCGAAATTTTGTCCTGCAACTTTTCCTTCATTTATTATTAAATTATATCCTCTAAAGCCAATTTTATAAAAACAATAAATCAAAATTTTAATTATATCATAAAAATCTTCAATTTCTTCTTTACTAAAATTAGATAATTGCTTATGATTTCTAGTTATTATTAAAATTTGTCCTAAAACTGCAGGATATGCATCAAGAAAAGCTAAAAAATTATTATTTTCATAAACTATAAAAGTTTCTATTCTTTTATTAGCAACTTCACAAAAAAAGCAACTTTTTTCTTGTAAAATATTTGCAAGCTCTTCTTCACTCATAGATTCAATTTTTTCTTTTATTTTCATTCTTTCACTTTCAGGCAATAGCTCTATATGCTTCAAAATTTCTTCCTTTATACTCATTTTATCCTAAACCTGCAATTGAAAATAATGCAAGTAAGCCTAAAGCAATTATACTTAATAAAGCTGAAACAAAATAAAATATTATTGCTCTTCTTAAATTTAATGCAAGTTTATATTTTTCCATAAGTCTATCTTCTCCTCTATCAATAACTATTAATGCTTTAGTTAAAATAAAAACAACTTCTATAAGATATATGCCAATAATAATTTGTAAAATATATGGAGGGATCATAGATTCAACATTAAATAAATTTAATATTGTATCAGCAGTTAATCCAAATGCTACCTCTCCTGTTATTTCACCAGCTTTAATTAAAGTAATTAATTGATTTAATATTTGAGTTATCATTCCAGCCAATCCTACAATAATAGCAGAAAGTAAAGGGGCTAAGAATACCATATTACTCTGCATACCACTTGTAATTTCTGCAAGTAAATCCTTTAATCTTTCATCAATTTTATGAATATTTTTTATATATTGACTTATACTTGTCATAGCTTTTGATGCAATTTTTAATCCCTTTTTTGCACTTTCTATTAATATTTCCATACTACTTCTTATTAAATCAGAAGGAAAATATTTTATTGCTCCTCTTTCTCTACTAAAAATTGCTTCCTCAACACTCATACCAAATTGTTGGATATTATAATTTACATAACTAAAAAATTCTCCAGCAGAAGTTCCATGTAATGTTGTTGCAACCCTACCAAAAGCTATTTCTGGTGGAATACCATCTGCCAATCTATTACCAAATTGAAAAAGAGCTGATGAAAATTCTTTTTCTAATTCTTTTGTTTTTTCTCTTGTTTCAATTAATTCTTTTGTTTTTTCTCTATAAGCTATAGAAAAAAATAATGCAATAGATAAAGGAATAAATAAACTTAAAATTAGAGAAAAAATACTAAATGGTCCATTATAAGTTTTACCAACTTTTTTAAAATCAAATAAATATAATTGAACACTACCGATAGTTATATTATAATCTTTCTCTAAACCTAAAGTTTCAGGAAGAGGAGTAAATTGAAACAACAAAGGGATTATACCAATCAAAAAGAAAGGAAAAGAAATTATAAATGCTTTAACCCAAACTCCTTTATTTTTATATTTATAATATTTTGGATTTCTTTCTAGTAATTCAGTTTCTCCATAACCTCCTGGTCTCTTAATAAAAACACTAACAATCATATAATAAATTAAAAATGGAAGTATTAGATTAAAGATTATTGCTACATGATACCATTTTAAGCTTCCTTGTAATAATGTTGAACCTAAAGGTAATAAAGCAATACCTAATGTAGGTAAAACAATACCAAGCATGTATATATTTGTTAAAGGACTCTTTATTTCATGAGTATAATGAAGCATTTTTTCAAAAACTCCATCTAAAATAACTTGTAATGATCTTTCTAATATAGCAATCCTTCTCTCCTCATTAGGCTCGTAAAGAGAACTCTCAATTAAATGAAATGATTCTATAAATTCTAAACTAAAATCTCTCCAAGTTTCTAAATATGCTGCTAAACTTTGTTTTATATTACTATATTTTCCAATTTCAACATCATAGAATACTTTTTTTAATTCATAACTTAACGGAGGTTGTAAATGATCAGAAGCAAACTTTATTGCTCTTTCTAAATTACTTGTATGCCTCATATAAACAACTATATATAAAATACAAGAAACCATTTGGCTAGATGCCTTTAATCTTCTCTCAAAAGCTATATTCTTTGGTTTATAATTGAAATAATAATAAACAAAGAAAGAAAATCCTAACATCAAAAATGTTACTAATATAGCATTATTTATATCAAAATTTAAAAAAAATAAAAGAAATGAAAAAATAAAAAAACTAAAAAGAATCAGCAAAATAAATATTGATATAGCAAATCCATTTGCTTCTTCAGGAGTAATATTAAGATGGGCAATATTGATATATTTTTCTAATTCTTTCCTTGTTTTTTCACTTAATTTAGGTTTAATAAAAGAAAATTTTTTAGCAGCTTTTTCATAACTACTTAATTCTGGAATTGCTTCTTCCTTAAATTTTATATATTCCTTGCTTTCAAATATATCTGATTTTATTTCTTTTTCAAGTAATTTACTATATTTTTCTATTATTTCTTTTTCTCTTTTACCCATTATATTTTTTTAACCTCTTTTTTTAACCATTCTCTAAATTTTGGAAAAACATATTTACTTAATGGCAATCCAACCTCTCTTTTAACTTCATCTGAAATATTGTGAAAAGCGTTGTTAGCTTTAACAACAAATTCAGCTTCCATAAGTTGTGGATTTTTAATTTTATTAGCAACTTTAACAATTTCCTCTTTTATTTTTGCTCTTAATAAAATATTATCCAAAACAGCGTCCCAATTCCCCGCCCAACCTTTCACACTTGCTGCAATAGCTTTAATAACTTCGCTTTCTCCATTAATTAATTCTTGTGTAGCTATTAATTCATCTTTATAAACATCATACTTAAGTAAATCTAAAAATCCTGCTTCACTCAAAGGATCTTCCTTCCAATGCTTTCTAACTTCTGTAAGTTGTAAAACTCTTCTCCATCTATGTAAACCATCAGGACTTTTTATAGGATTTGCAATTAATATTAAATCTGTTGCTTTAAAACTTGTTATAGGAACTTTTAAATCATTAACTACTCTATCAAAAACTCCATAAGGTGAAGCTCCATGAATTGTTCCAGCAACAACATTAGCTAATGCTCCTACTCTCATTGCTTCATATAAAGCTAAAGCTTCTTCGCTTCTTACTTCTCCAACTATTAAACAAGAATCTCCTAATCTTAAACTTGTTCTTATTCCATCTGATGCACTTAGCTCTGTTGTTTCTCCAACTAATGCACTTCTTACTTTCATTCTCAATATATCATATCCAAGAGCTCTTAAACTATCAACAGGTAATTCAAGAGTATCTTCAATAACTATAATTCTATATTTTGGCATTATTTCCAACATTAAAGAAGATAATAAACTTGTCTTTCCACTACTTCTTGTTCCAGCTATTAATATCGTTCTTGCTCCATCAATCAAAAAACTTAAAAGACCTGCAGCAAATGAATTAAGCATTCTATTATTTATAAATAGAGGTAATGTCCAAGGTTTTTCTCTATGTTTTCTAAAAGCAAAAGCTAAACCATAAGGACTTAATGGTTGTTGAATTATAGCAACTCTAGCTCTAGCATTCTGAATAAAAAGTTCTGTATCAAGAATTGGATTTGCTTCATCGAGTGGCCTACCTGAAATCATTCTAAATTTTGCTGCCCAACTTTCTACATCAGAATTACTTAGGAATATATTAGTATCGCATTCGTCATAATCTTGATGTCTAACAAAAATAGGATTTTTAACTGTAGGGGCATTTATAACTATGTCCTGAAGCTTATCATCTTGAAGTAAAACTTCTAAAATACCAAAGCCTATTGTATTTCTAACTAAAATATTTGATAATTTCATTAACTGTCTATAACTTATTTTTATTCCTCTATCACTAGCCAATTCATTCAATAAATCTCTTGATATATTTGAAAAAATAAATCTTATTCTTTCAGGATCTGTAAATTCTTCTTTTTTTGGTTGATGCTCTATAAGTACATTTCTAGCTAAATTAAGTAAATTTGCATATGTTTCTTCAATTATATATTCTGAAGGAATTAGATGATATAAATATTTTGTAGAATATGGTAATTTCATTATAGTTACATGTGCTCTATCATATGAAGGACCAATATCATATTCTTCAATAATTTCGGCTTCTTTTGGATAAGAAGATATAAGTTTTGTAAATAAAAAATTAGGAACTATTATTGGTTTAAAAAATTCATCATAAAATTTTCTACTTCCAACATTATAACCTTCAACTTTATCTTTTATTTTACTTATAATTGTAGTTTTTTCAAACATTTCCAAAATTTTATTAAGTAAAGAAAGATAGTAATTTTCACATATTTCTGTACACCCTGTTTTTCCTTTATTTATTTTTTCTTGTCTAATTATTCTTTTAAGCTCAACATAACATCCTATAGGATCTCTTTTTAATAATGTTAAAAATAAATATCTCATAGTATCTTGTTTTTCTCCTATTCTTGCTTTACAACTAAAAGGAGCTAAAGTTTTTATAGAGAATATTTGCATTTGTCTAATCAAATAATTAAAAATATTAACAAATTCATTAATTAGAGATATTTGAGAAATATCATAAACATAATTTTTAAATTGAACAAAAACAATCTTTGTAATGTTTGGATTTTCTAGAAGTAAATCAAAAGTTTTTTCCATTGTTATAGCATCTTTTGCCAAATCAGGAATAGTTATAGAACCAAAATAATTCACATAAACTACATTTTCTGGTCCTTCTTTTACAATTTCATAAGCATATGTTTTTTGATTTGGCATAAACATTTTAGCAAATTTTAAATATTATATATTCTTTAATTTTTTTATAAATTAAAAATTAAAAAATATATAAAAATTTGTATGCCAAAAGAAAAGATAGATTATGAAGCTTTTTTTACTCAGCTCTTACAAAGGATAAATGAAATTGAGGAAAAAAGTAATATAAACAAAAATAAAATTGATCTACTAAGTAATTCTTTAGCAAAAAAAACTAAAAAAATAAACGAGGAAATTGAATTAATAAGAAATGATTTAGATAATATAAAACAAGAAATTGAAAAATTAAAGCAAAGGGTAGAATATATAATTTCAGAATTTCCAAATTTAGCAAGAAAAGAGGACCTTATTTCAATTGAAAAATTTATAAATTTATGGCAACCTTTGAAATTTGCAACATTAGAAGATGTAGAAAAAATGATTGAAAAAAAAATGAAAAAATAAAATGCCAACACTATTAGATTTAATAAAAGAAATGAAAAAACTTGGTTATACTGAAGAACAAATAATAAATTACTTACAACAACAAGGTATAGAACCAAAACAAATTCTAGATGCTATAAAACAATCTCAGATGGGAGAAATGATACCTAGCATAATGGAAAGTGAAGAAATTCCTCCATCTCCAGAAAAAATAGAAATAACTAAACCTACTCCTAAAGTTAAAGTTGAAACTGCTGAATCTATTCCTAAACCTCAAGCAGAAATAATTCCAACTGTTCCTTATACAAGAGAAATGCCTGAAGCAACTATAGAAAGAGAATATACTTATGATATTGAAACTTTTGAAACTCTTGCCGAAGAAATAGTAAGAGAAAAATTTGAAATAATAAAAAGAAAAATTGAAGAGATGGAAGAATTAAGAAGAAATATTAATTTAAAAATAAAAGATATTGAAGAAAGAATAAAAAGAGTTGAATTAAATCTTGATAAAATTTATTTATTAATTTTAAAAAGACAAGAAGAAGAGCAAAAAGAAATAAAAGCTATAGGAAAAGAAATAGATAGCTTAGAAAAAGCTTTTAGTAAAATTTTAGAGCCATTAAGTGAAAATATAAAAAAGCTTGAAGAAATTAGTAAAGAATTAAAGAAAAAATAATTTAATATTTATTTTCCTTTTTTTCTTTCTTCCTCTTCTTCTCTTTTACTTGCAACAACTATAATAATAACTGCAATCAAAATTATTGCTAAAGGTAAAAGAAGTTGAAGATATGGTAATAGATAATATTCCCAATGAGGAGAAAAAGCTTTAGCTATAACTATTATAGAAGCTAAACTTGCCAAACCTATAAAAATCTTTTTTTCTCCTGATGATGAGATATCTATATTAAAAATACCAAATAAAATTATTACAGCTAAAAAAACTACTAATGCAATTGCTAAATTCGAGAATAATCTTTGCATAAAGTAACTTATATAATAATTTGTTAAAGCAAAAAATGCAACTACTAAACTTATTATTACATTTGCTGGAGGAACTTTCCTGAATACATCAATTCTAAGTAATACAGAATAAACTATAGAAAATATAAGTAAAAATGGTAAAAGAACAGTAAAAAGACCTAATTGATTAGCTAATCCAAAAAAATAATTGAAATCAAATAAATAGGGGGACATTTTATTTTTATTTTGTAACTTTTGATCCAAATTGAACCATTATCCAAACTACAACTCCTGTTAAAACAATAAAACCAAAAACAGGAATATACTCTGGATTAATATTTATTTTTTTTGTTATTCCAGTCAAACTCGCTATTACAACTATACCTAAAATAGTTAATATAACGGCAATCCAAGCTTTTAAAGAGTGTTTCTTTTCAGGAACATAAAATTCAATTCCGAGAATTCCATAAAGTAACATTAAACAAAATGCAACTATAACAAGAAAAGCTACAACAGGAACAATTATATGTGTGATATTCAATAATGCTGGAACTCCTATAAAAAAGAAAGATAAACCTAAAGCAACAAGCAAATGTGCTTGAGCATTTCCGAGTAGATTAATTTTTTGCATTAAAGCATAAAAAAGAACAAAGGTGAAAATAAATGGTAAAATAATATTAACAAAAAATGGATGCATAAATATATTTTCCATTTTTACTAAAATTTTATTATATTTCTATTATTCAAATTCTATCTCTATTTTCTCTTCTTCTGCTTGTGGAGTAATTGATTTACTTATTATTACTATATCTCCTACTGCTCTAATATATTTGTGAGGAATTATTATTCCCTTTGCTCCTCCAACTTGAGGAGTGAGAGTACTATTCTTTGCTACTTTTATTTTCCATGAATCAATTCTGTTATCGAATATACTCAATTCTTCTACTTCTCCAACAAATTCTCCAGCATCAGTATATACAGGCAATCCGATAACATCACTTATTCTTCTTAACTTTAGCATTTTTAACATTATATAATTTAATTTTAATAAAAATTTAAGAATTGAACTATTTAAATATTTTTTGATTGTTTATAATATTAATAAAACAAAATTTCCGAGAGAAAAATTTTTAAATAATTAAAAAATTTAATAATATGAATAAAAAGCTATCATTAGATGAGTGCCTCAAAATTTATGAGGTATGATGTAGGCACAATCTAGTGATAGCATTTTTTTCCTTGCGGCCAATAATTCCAGTTGATCCTGCTGGAGAGCGCTGCTATCCGGCTCGGATTAAGCCATGCAAGTTCCTTCTACCAAGAAATTTTTCTTGGTAGGAGTGCGAACTGCTGAGTAACATACAGCTAACCTACCCTTCAGCGAGGGATAACCTCGGGAAACTGAGGGTAAGCCCTCATAGAGGAAAGATACTGGAATGTTCTTTCCTCGAAAATTGCTGAAGGATGGGGCTGTATCCGATTAGGTAGTTGGTGGTGTAAAAGACCACCAAGCCTATGATCGGTAGGAGCCCTGAGAGGGGGTGCTCCCAGAAGGGCCCTGAGACACAGGCCCTAGCCCTACGGGGTGCAGCAGGCGCGAAACTTCTGCAATGCGCGCAAGCGTGACAGAGCGAGCCGGAGTGCTCTCACTCTTGTGAGAGCTTTTGTGGGATGTAAAAAGTACCACGAATAAGGAGTGGGCAAGACCGGTGCCAGCCGCCGCGGTAATCCCGGCGCTCCGAGTGGCGCTCACGTTTATTGAGCCTAAAATATCCGTAGCCAGCTTAGTAAATCTCTTGTAAAATGACATGGCTTAACCATGTCGCTAGCAAGAGATATTGCTAAGCTAGGGGACGGGAGATGTGGCAAGTACGGTTAGGGTAGTGGTAAAATATGTTAATCCTAACCGGACTCACGATGGCGAAGGCATGCCACAAGAACGTCCCGACGGTGAGGGATGAAGGCTGGGGGCGCAAACGGGATTAGATACCCCGGTAGTCCCAGCTGTAAACGCTGCCCACTAGGCATTGTGATCTCCTAGGGAGATTGCAGTGCCGAAGCGAAGGCGTTAAGTGGGCTGCTTGGGGAGTACGGCCGCAAGGCTGAAACTTAAAGGAATTGGCGGGGGGGCACCACAACGGGTGTCGCGTGCGGTTTAATCAGACTCTACACCGTGAACCTTACCAGAAGCGACAGCAGGATGAAGGTCAGTCTGAAGGGCTTACCTGACACGCTGAGAGGAGGTGCATGGCCGACGTCAGCCTGTGTCGTGAGATGCCCTGTTAAATCAGGTAACAGGCGAGACCCACATTCCCATTTGCTCATCGATGAGATAGCACTATGGGAAGACTGCCAGCGTAAGCTGGAGGAAGGTGTGGGCGACGTCAGGTGGTATGCCCCGAATCCGCTGGGCTACACGCGCGCGACAATGGCAGAGGCAATCGGATGCAACCCCGAAAGGGGAAGCTAATCCGTAAACTCTGCCCTAGTTTGGATTGAGGCTTGCAACTCAGCCTCATGAAACTGGAATCCGTAGTAATCGGACTTTAGCAGAGTCCGGTGAATACGTCCCTGCCCTCTGCACACACCGCCCGTCAACTCATCCAAGTCGGGTTGGGATGAGGCTCGAAAGAGACGAATCCCAGCTCGGTGAGGAAGGGTAAGTCGTCACAAGGTGCCTGTAGGGGAACCTGCAGGTGGATCCCTTTTTACTTTTTATTTTTTATTACCAAAAAATATTTATACTCAAACCTAAATTCATAAAAGATGGGCCCGTAGCTCAATGGTAGAGCGCTGCCCTTGCAAGGCAGAGGTTACGGGTTCGAGTCCCGTCGGGTCCATCTTTTAAAAATATGAAACTCACAACTTAAAAGTTGTGGGTGGATGTGGATAAAAAGATGAGACTGTATAGTAGAGTCTTTTAAGGTTGGTAGATGGATGACTCGGCTTAGTAGTAATGGAGGGCGTGGTAAGCTGCGAAAAGCCTAGGGTAGGCGCATGCAGCCTTTGAGCCTAGGATCCCCTCCAAACCCAGGGAATTGAAACATCTTAGTACCTGGAGGAAAAGAAAACAATATGTGATACCCTTAGTAGCAGCGAGCGAAAAGGGTGTAGGGCAAACCGAATCTTTATGCGAAAAGCATAAAGAGATGTGGAGTTTTGGTCCAGGGTAGGGCTTATTCTCTTTAGCCGAAGTTGCCTGGAATGGCACGCCAAAGAAGGTGATAGCCCTGTAGGCGAAAAAGAGAAAGGCCCATTCCTGGTAACCAGAGTAGGGCTTCCTGGATTGGAAGTCTGAATTCGGCTCAATTAAGAGCCAACCCTAAATATGCTACTAAGTCCGATAGTGCACTAGTAGCGAGAGCGAAAGTTGAAAAGAATCTTTGGTAGGAAGTGAAAAGACCTGAAATCTACCAACCATAGCTCGTTACGGCAACTTAGGTTGTCGTAACGTACGTTTTGAAAAACGGGCCAGGGAGTTATGGCAAGTGGCGAGATTAAGCTTAATGCGAAATCAAAGCGAAAGCGAGTTTTAAAAGAGCGTTAGTCACTTGCCATAGACCCGAAACCAGGCGATCTAGTCGTGGGGAAGGTGAAGACCATCGAATGATGGTTGGAGGCCTGAACCGGTGTTGGGCTCACCACTCGGATCACCTACGACTAGGGGTGAAAAGCCAATCTAGCCTGGCGATGGCTGGTTCCCGCCGAAATATACCTCAGTATAGTCCAACTCATTAAGAGCTTATGGTGTAGAGCCACGGAATGAATGCTTGGTGTGAATACATCAAGCATTCTATCCAACTCCGAAGCCATAAGCAGTATTGAGTTGGAAACAGGGGTAGGGGGTAAGCTCCTATTCCGAGACGGGAACAACCGAGACCTAAGTTAAGGTCCCTAAATGCCAGCTAAGTGTGAAGCAAGGGAGTCTATAGCCTAAGACAGTGGGGAGGTAGGCTCAGAAGCAGCCATCCTTTAAAGAAAGCGTAACAGCTCACCCACCGAGGCTATAGGCACCGAAAATGGACGGGGCTAAGCTGGCTACCGAGACTTAGGACCTATACCTTTTTGGTATAGTGTGGTAGGCGGGTGTACTGTTGGGGTAGAAGTTATTGCGTAAGCAATAATGGACCCAACAGTAACAAGAATCCTGGCGTCAGTAGGAGCAAACTCGCTTGAGAAAAGCGAGGGCCTAAAGAGTAAGGGTTCCTTGGCAATGCAAATCAACCAAGGGTTAGTCGGTCCCTAAGGCATTACTTAGCTGATAATGCCGACGGGGAAGTGGGTTAATATTCCCCACCATATATAAGCTGCCGCAAGGCAAAGTCTTGGCATTGCTTCAAGATAGGTGGAGTGTCTCCTCGAAAGAGGACATCCATTTACCGTAAGTCTACGGAGAGCTGTAATAGCGAGAAGTAGACAAAGGTAAATGGCGAAAGTCCACCGACTCTTGGAGCTCATAAAAAGTGCCAAGACATATGCTTATATATGACCGTACCGAGAACCGGTACAGGTACTCTGGCTGAGAAGGCTAAGGCCTTAGGGGGAAAACAAGGTTAGGGAACTCGGCAAATTGGCCCTGTAACTTCGGAAGAAAGGGTGCCTATCCTTGTATTCAGAAAGTGCTGAATGCGAGGATAGGTCGCAGTTACAAGGGTGGCCCGACTGTTTATCAAAAACGTAGCCAGCCGCAAGGCCGAAAGGCTAAGTAGGGCTGGTGAGGCCTGCCCAGTGACGGTGTCTAAAGCCTCTTTTCAAGGAGGTAAAGGCCCGTCAAACGGCGGGGGTAACTCTGACCCTCTTAAGGTAGCGTAATGCCTTGTCGTCTGAATGGCGACGTGCATGAATGGCTTAACGAGGTTGCCACTGTCCCAACCTTGAGCCCCCTGAACCCATCATCCTGGTGAAAAGACCAGGGACCCCTACTGGGAAGCGAAGACCTTGTGGACCTTTACTGCAGCCTGCTGTTGCATTCTTTCAAAGATTACATAGTGTAGGTAGGAGCCAATGAAATAATAGTTTCGGCTATTATCGAGGCAAAAATGTAACACTACCTAATCTTTGAAGGAATGCTAACTCTCGAAAGAGAGGACAGCAGTTGGTGGGCAGTTTGGCTGGGGCGGCACCCCTCTGAAAAGATATCGGAGGGGCCCAAAGGTCAGCTCATCCACCTCGGAAAAGTGGAGGAGAGCGCAAGGGTAAAAGCTGGCCTGACCGGATTTCTCACACGAAATCCGGAGGTGAAAGCCTGGCCTAGCGAACCCTAATGGCCTTTTAATGGGGCCTTAGGATGACGGAAAAGGTACCCCAAGGATAACAGGCTCGTCGCGCCTGATAGTTCCCATTGACGGCGCGGCTTGGTACATCGACGTCGGCTCTCCCTATCCTGGCCCTGCATAAGGGGCCAAGGGTGCCGGAGTTCACGCATTAAAAGGGATCGTGAGCTGGGTTAAGAACGCCGTGAGGCAGTTTGGTTGATATCTAGTAGGGGTGTTGGTAGCCTGAGTGGAAAGAAGCCCTAGTACGAGAGGAACGGGCTTCTGGGGCCTCTGGTTAAGGGTTGTCATAATATGGCACGCCCTGAAGCTAAGCCCTAGTGGATAAAGGCTGAACGCATCTAAGCCTGAAGCCATCCGCAAAAATAGGCTACCTCAAGGCCGCCATAGAAGATGGCGTTGATAGGGCTCGAGTGTAAGCACCAAGGCAACGAGGTGTTCAGCTTCGAGCTACTAAAAGCCTAAGACTCTACTATACAGTCTCATCGAATTTTTTTATTTAATTTTCTAAAAATTTATAAATATTTGAGAAAATCTTCTTTAATGTTAGAAAAATTTAGTAAAGAAAAAGAAAAAGAAATATATGAAAAAATAAATTTTTTTCAAATAGAAAAAAATAAAAAAATATTATTAATCGATACTCCTCCACCATATCCTTCAGGTAGGCCATGGCATATTGGAGCTGCTATTGCATATAGTCAAATGGATATGATAGCAAGAGCTGCTAGAGCATTAGGGTTTAATATTTATTTTCCAATAGGAATTGATAGAAATGGTTTGCCTGTAGAAAGATATGTAGAAAAATTATATAACATTTCTATTCACGAAATAAATAGAGAAGAATTTCTAGAATTATGTAAAAAAGAGCTTGATAAATTAGAAGAAGAAATGATTGAAATAATGAAAAAAATTGGATTAAGTTGTGATTTTAAAAATTATTATAGAACTGATAGTCCTGAGTTTAGAGCTTTAACTCAATCAACATTTATAGATTTATGGAATAAAGGACTAATCTATGAAGATGAAAGACCTAATAACTTTTGCACTGGTTGTAAAACAACAATTGCTGATTCAGAAATAAAATATAAAAATGAAACAACTTCGCTATATTATATAAAATTTAAGCTTGATAAAGGAGATATAATTATAGCAACAACAAGACCCGAATATTTAGCAAGTTGTCAAGCAATAATTGTAAATCCTAACGATGAAAGATATAAAGATATTATTGGGAAAACTGCTACAATTCCTTTATATAATAGAAAAATACCTATAATCGCACATAGCTTTGCTAATCCCAAATTTGGAAGTGGTGCTGTGATGGTTTGTAGCTATGGTGATTATTGTGATGTTTTACTTTTCAGAGAATTAAATTTAAATGAAATTAAAATTATAGATGAAAATTTAAAGTTGAATAAAAATGCTGGATTTTTAGAAGGATTAAGCATTGAAGAAGCAAGAAAAAGAATTATAGAAGAACTTAAGAAAAATAATTTAATATTAAAAGAAGAAAAAATAGATCATAAAGTTCCTGTTTGTGAAAGATGTAATAGTAAAATTGAAATTATTCCAATGAAAGAATTCTATTTAAAACAAATAGAATTCAAAGAAAAAATTTTAGAGATTTCTAAAAAAATTAAATTTTTTCCAGAGTTTCATAGAAATAAATTAATCGAATGGATAAAATCCATAAATCAAGATTGGCCAATATCTAGAAGAAGATATTATGGAACTGAAATACCTATTTGGTATTGTAAAAATTGTAAAAAACCAAATTTACCAAAAGCTGATTATAAAACATATTATAGGCCATGGAAAGATAAACCTCCATTCAAAAAATGTAAATTTTGTAAATCTAAAGAGTTTATTGGAGAAGAAAGAATATTTGATACATGGGTAGATTCTAGCATAACTGCATTATTTATAAGTAAATATAAAAGGGATAAAAAATTTTTCAAAAATTCTTATCCTGTATGGATTAGGCCTCAAGGTTATGAAATAATAAGAACATGGTTATTTTATTCTTTACTTAGATGTTATCAATTAACAAAAAAACCATGCTTTAAATATGTATGGATTCATGGATTAGGAGTTGATAAAAAAGGAAGAAAAATGTCAAAAAGTTTAGGAAATGTTATAGATCCTATCCCTATACTTAATAAAAATTTTGCAGATGCTTTTAGATTAGCCGGAGTTTTATCTGCTAATTTAGGATATGATTTCAGAATTGATATAGAAAAAATTGAATCAGAAGAAAAATTCTTAAATAAATTATTCAATATTGCAAATTTCGTTAGCAATTTTAAAATAGATAAAATTGAAATTAATGAAATTGAGGAAATTGATAAATCAATTTTAGAAAAATGGAATAATTATAAGAAAAAAATATTAAAAGCATATAAAAATTTCAATTTCTTTTATCCGGCAAGATTATTAAAAGATTTTTTATGGAATTATTTTGCAAGTCATTATATAGAAATTGTAAAACAAAAAGCATATAACAATAATAAATCAACTATTTATACTTTAAATAAAATAATGAGTGAAGCACTAATATTATTCTATCCTATAATACCATTTATAACTTATTATTTATATGAGAAACTATATGGAAAAAATATTTTAAATGAAAAATTTCCTAAAATTGAGAAAATTAAAGGAAAAATAAATTTTGATGATATAGTTAAATTAAATAATAAAATTTGGAAATGGAAAAAAGAAAAAAATTTATCTCTAAAAGCTGAAATAAAAAAACTAAGAATAAATAAAAAATTTAAGATTATCAAAAATGATATAAAAATTTTTCATAATGTAAAATTATTAGAATATGGAAGATTTAGCATAGAATGAATGAAAAATTTTATGAATTTAAAAAAATAATAGAAGAATTAGAAAAATATAAAGGTAAACATACAGAGTTAATTTCTTTGTATATTCCGGCTGGACAGAATATTTATTCTATAATTGATATGTTAACTGTAGAAAGAAGTATGGCTGAAAATATAAAAAGTAAAATTACAAGAGAAAATGTAATTGATGCAATAGAAACTATAATAAGAGAGTTAAAATCTTATAAAAAAACTCCAGAAAATGGGCTTGTAATTTTTTGTGGTAATGTTGGAAAAGATAAAAGAGATATAAGAATATGGAAAATAGAACCAATTGAACCATTAAAAATAAAAATATATCATTGCAACCATACATTTCTTTTAGATCCTTTAAAGGAAATGTTAGAAACAAAAAAAGATGTATTTGGGTTGATTGTTATAGATAGAAAAGAAGCAACAATTGGTTTATTAGAGGGAAAAAATATAAAAAAATTAAGACATTTAACAAGTGGTGTTCCAGGAAAAATTAGAGCAGGTGGTCAATCTGCATTAAGATTTGAAAGATTAAGGGAAAATGCTGCATTAGAATTTTATAGAAGAGTTGGTGAAAGTGTAGTTGAATTATTTTCAAATGACAATAGAATAAAAGGAATACTTATTGGTGGACCTGGACCAACAAAAAATGAATTTCTCAAAGAAGCAAAATTACCTCAAAATATAATGGAAAAAATAATTGGTATAAAAGATATTGGTTATGCTGATGAACATGGATTAAAATATTTAATAGAAGAAAGTCAAGATATATTGGCTAATTTAGAAATAATGGAAGAAAAAATAGCTTTAAAAAAATTTTTTGATGCTTTAGCAAAAAATAGGGCTGTTTATGGGTTAGAAAATGTCAAAAAAGCTTTAACTTATGGGGCAGCAGATAAAGTTTTTATATCTGAAGATATGGAAAAAGAAATTATTGAAGAAATAAAAATACTAGCAGAAAACAGTGGAAGCGAAATTAAATTTATTTCTTCAGAAACTGAAGAAGGAATTCAATTTAAAAATATTGGTGGCATTGGAGCAATTTTAAGATTTAAAATAGAATAAGATGAATGAAAAATTAAAAAAGATAGAAGCAATTCTTTTTATTAGTGGAAGTTATATTAGTGAAGCTGATATAGTTAGAATTGTTGGTATTGATCCTTTAAGTTTAAATGAAGCTATAAAAGAATTAAAAGAAAGATATAAAGATTCTGCGATAGAGTTAAGTGAAATAGAAATTGATGGAATAAAATATTATAAAATGAGTGTTAAAGATGAATATAAGGATTTAGCTTTAAAATTTGCAACAAAACAAGAATTTAGTAAATCTGAACAAGCAACTCTCGCTTTAATAGCATATAAACAACCAATAAAACAAAGCGTAGTTATTAAAATAAGAGGAAATAAAGCTTATGAACATATAAAAAAATTTATTGCTTATGGATTAGTAAATGCAAAAAAATCTGGACATACATATATTTTAACAACAACTGAAAAATTTAATGAATATTTTGATATAAAGAAAAAATAATAAAATTTTATAGTAAAATATATAAACATTTTTTTCAATAAATTTTTTATGTCATTTGAATGTGAAGAATGTGGAAGAATAAAACCTGATGAAGAAAAAAATGAAGTAATTGATAGTATAAGAGTAAAATTTGTTTGTAGTGATTGTATAGATACAAATAGGCATGTAATATTAAAAGAAGGAAGAAAAAAAGAAACTCTAAATATAGAAATACCTAAAATAACTTTTGAAACTCCAAAGATAAATGTTGATGATTTTAAAAGGATGTTAAAGATGGAAAGGATAAAAAGAGGATTAAGCGTAGAAGAATTAGCAAAAATTTTAGAAATAAATAGTGATGATTTAAAAAATTTTGAGAGAGGATATAAAGATGATGAAAATATAAAACAAAAACTAATTGAATTTTTTAAAATAAAAGAATTTAAAATAGAAAAAGAAATTTAGAATGAGAATATTAAAAAAAGAAAAAGATTATTTAGAGATAGAAATGAACAATTTAACTTTAGCTGAAATATTAAGAGTTTATTTATGGAAAAATAAAAATATTATATATGCTGGTTGGAAAAGAGAACATCCTTCAAAGCCACCAATATTAATTTTAAAAACTAAAAAAGATAGCATAGAAATTCTAAAAAGTACTATTGAAGAAATAAAAGAAGAGATAAAAGAAATTAAAAAATTGGTAAAATGAAAAGGTCAAGCAGAAGATGGAAAAAACCAAGAAGAATGAGATGGAAGTGGAGAAAGAAAAGATTAAGAAAAGAAAAAAGGAGAAGAAAACAAATGAAAGAAAGAGCAAAATAAAAATTTTAAAATTTTTCTACTAATAAGTAACGAAAAATTTAAATAGTTGTATTTATTTATTATTTTATGAAAAACTTACAAAAAATATTATTATGTTTAGCATTTATTTTTCCATTTGCAAATGCCAAGAATATTGAAAATATAACTCGGCATACAACAACTAAACAAATTAACCAAATAAATCATAAATGGTTTAGAAAAGGTGATTTATATGAATTACATAATAAAAAAGTACCAATAAAAATTATTATTTGTAAAGATAATTTATTTCCTCCATACCTTAAGGAATATGAATTAATAATTTCAAGAGATGATAATATCTTAGAAGTAAAAAGATTTAAAGATGGAAAAGAATTCTGGCCTCCTTACAAAGTTGATAAAAAATATTTTGAAAGATTTACAGATGAATATCTAAAAGGATGGATAGAACAAACAAATTATTGGCTTAAATATTTAAGTGGTAATCAATTTCAGCTTGAGCTTGAAGAAATAGAAAGAATTGATATTGATTATTGGAATGATGAAAATTATTTAGATAATATAAAACCTGGAAGAGGATTTACAATGATAGTTCATCCTAATGCAGTCTCTACTGGCTATTATAGTGGTAATGGGATTTTTTGGATAAATCCTATATATTTATTTTATGATAAAAATAACATCAACAAATATTCAATAACCCCAATACATGAAATATTACATAGTTTTTTTGGAGAAGATCACTCAAATGATAGTTTAAGTACAATATATCACTCTCCTAATTTTATATATCTATCTTCTGATGAAGCTGAATTTCTTGGTTGGCCAAAAGTTGAACCAAAAAAATTAGAGAAAATTAAATTTTAAATAAAAATTTTAAATAAAATTAAAAAATTAAAAAAATTTAAATATTATAGTTTTAAGTTAAAAGAAGAGGGGCGGTAGCTCAGCCAGGGAGAGCACTCGGCTGAAGACCGAGGAGTCGTGGGTTCAAATCCCACCCGCCCCATTTTTTATAGGAAATTTTTATCTTTATAGGAAAATTTTAAAAATTAAAAAAATTAAAATTTAAATGAAAAGAGGTGCATTCGAACTAAGTGTAACAACAATAGTAATTCTTGTAATTGCAATGGTATTATTAATTTTGGGTTTATTTTTAGTTAGAAAAATTATGTGTGGAGCGATGGTAATAGCTTCAGAAACTCTCGAAGGAGCAAGAAAGCAAATAAGTAGTGTTTTTTCAGAGCAAGGAGGAGAAATACAATGTCAAGGAAGAGAAAGTCCTGTTATTGTTGTTCCAGGAAGAGCTAATGGATTTGGTTGTTTATTTACTCCTCAAGAAAAGAGAACTACATATACTATACAACTAAAAAGTGCTTCCTATGGGAACCAAGATGTTAAAAAATGGTTTATTAGAAGTAAAGATGTAGTAACTGTAAATTATGGAGAAAGTAAACCTGGAGCCTTAATAATAAATGTTCCAAAAAATCAGGAGCATGGTTATGTAAATGTTGAGATAGATATAATTAAACAAGTTGGGACTGAATCTTCAACAGAAAGTTATACATTGACTCTTGAAGTTAAAAGTTTAGGTTGGTTAAGAGAAAATATTTGTTAATTTTTCTTTCAATAATTTTATAAAAAAATTTATTTAATAAAAATATGCTAAAGCTTTATAATACATTAACAAAAAAAATTGAAATTTTTAAACCATTAAAAAATAAAAAAGTTGGTATTTATAGTTGTGGACCAACAGTTTATGATTATCCTCACATAGGTAATTATAGAGCTTTTGTTTTTGTTGATATATTAAAAAGATATTTAATTTGGAGAGGATATAAAGTTAAACATATAATGAATATAACTGATGTTGATGATAAAATAATAAAAAAAGTTAATGAAACTGGAAAAAGCTTAAAAGAAATAACAAATCTATATGAAAAAAAATTTAAAGAAGGTTTAAAAGTTCTTAATTGTATTCCTGCTGATTTTTATCCTAGAGCAACAGAGCATATAGAAGAAATGAAAAATTTAATACAAAAATTAATAGATAATGGATATGCTTATCTAAGCCAAGATGGTATTTATTATAGAATTTCAAAATTTAAAGATTATGGAAAGCTTTCTGGATTAAATATAAAAGAATTAAAAATTGGGGTAAGAGTCAATGTTCAAGAATATAGTAAAGAACAAGCTAGCGATTTTGTATTATGGAAAGCTTGGCATGAAGAAGATGGTAATATATTTTGGGAACCTGAATTTAAGATTAATGGAAAAAATATAAAAATGAAAGGAAGACCGGGATGGCATATAGAATGTAGTGCAATGTCAATGAAATATCTTGGAGAAAGTTTTGATATTCATACTGGTGGTGTTGATTTGATATTTCCCCATCATGAAAATGAAATAGCACAAAGTGAAGCAGCAACTGGAAAAAAATTTGTAAAATATTGGTTACATAATGAGCATTTAATCGTTGAAGGAAAAAAAATGAGCAAAAGTCTTGGAAATTATTACACATTAGAAGATATTTTAAAAAAAGGTTATAAGGGTTATGAAATAAGATATGTATTAATTAATTCTCATTATAGAGAACAATTAAATTTTAAATTTTCAGAGCTTGAAGTTGCAAGAAAAACTATTAGATATGTTATAGAAACTATAAAAAGACTTAAAAGAATAAAAAATAGAAAATGTAAAGAAAAAGAAATAAAAAGTATTATCAAAAATATTAAAATTAATTTCAAAAAATCTTTTGATGATGATCTAAATGTACCAAAAGCATTAAGTGTATTTTTTGAATTTTTAAAAGAAATTAATAAAAAAATAGACGAAGATAAAATAAACAAAAAATATGCAAAAACTTTAATTAATTTAATTTATAGTTTTGATAAAGTATTTGGTATTGGTTTTAAAGAAATTTTAAAAGAGGAAAAGAAAATTAAAATACCAAAAGAAATATTAAAACTTGTAAAAGAAAGGGAAAAAGCAAGAAAAGAAAAAAATTTTGATTTAGCAGATAAAATTAGAGAAAAAATAAAAGAAATGGGTTGGTGGATTGATGATACTCCAGAAGGACCAATAATTAAAAAATTAGAATGATAATTTGCCCTATATGCAAAAGACCTAGCTTAATGTTAGATGCTGGTGGAATAACAGGGAAATATATATGTAAAAATTGTAATTATCATGGAAATTTAATAATAGAAATTATTGATGATTATTTAAAGTTTAGATATTTTTTCACAAGTAAAGGAAATTTAATCCTTATAGGAAAAAATGCTGAAAACAATGAACTTTTAATTAAAAAATATACAAATAAAAATGAATTTGTGTTTCATACAAAAGCACAGGGTAGTCCTTTCTGTGTTATAAAGCAGGATTGGAAAAAAATTGATAAAAAAGAAATAAATGAAACTGCAAGAATTTGTGGAGTTTTTAGTAAAGAATGGAAAAAAGGAAAAAAAATTATCGAGGTTAATTATTTTTTAGGAAAAGATATATATAAATATAAAGATATGCCCATAGGAACTTTTGGTGTTAAAAAAATAATTGGAAAAATAAAAGTTAAAAGTGAAATATATTTATGTAAAATAAATAGCATAGCCTGTATTCTTCCATATAAGAAAAATTTAATAGCAGTAATAAAAAATGATAAAAAAGGATTAAAAAAAGAAGAAGCAATAAAAAAAATCTCTGAAAAATTAAAAAAAATAAAAATAACAGATTATATATTAAGTGAATTGCCTAGCGAAAAAATAAAAATTGAATGGAAATAAATTTTTAAAATTATATTTTTTAAAAATAAAATGGAAAAAAGAAAAGTTTTAGATGTTGAAGCAAATAAATTTGTAAATGAATTATCTAAAAGATTAAAAAATATAAAAGAATTTTCTATGCCTGAATGGGCAAAATATGTTAAAACAAGTGCAGGAAATGAAAGACCACCAGACAATCTTGATTGGTGGTATATTAGAAGTGCTAGCATATTAAGGCAACTATATATTAAAGGTATTATTGGTGTTGAAAGATTAAGTAAAAAATATAAAAGAAAAAAAAGAAATAAATCTTATCCTGCATGTGTTTTTAAGGGAAGTAGAAAAATAATAAGAACTATTCTTCAACAAGCAGAAAAAGCTGGTTTTGTTGAAAAAACAGAAAAACCAAGAAAAGGTAGACAATTAACAAAAAAAGGTAAAAATTTTCTTGAAGAAGTTGCAGCAAGTATAAAATGACAAAACAAAAAGAGTTTGAATTTAAATTGAAATTAATAAAACAAGGTAAAAGAACAAGATGGGCTCCTATATTTGCTATTATTAGAAAATTTGGTTTGGGGAAAAGAGTTCATCCAAGTGTTATAACAAGAATAAAAAGAAATTGGAGAAGAAGAAAAATTCATCCATCAATAAAAAGAATTGAAAAAAGAAAAATAAAAAGTGGAAAAAAAGAAAAGAAATATTAAAATGGAAAGGATATATACGATAAATCTTTATAAAGAATGGAAAAATGTTCCATATTGGAAAAGAACAAAAAGATGTATTAATGCTATTAGAAAATTTTTATCAAGACATATGAGAACTTCTCCTGATAAAGTAAAAATTAGTATCTGGCTAAATATGGAAATATGGAAAAACAGTATAAAAAATCCTCCAAGAAAAATAAGAGTTAAAGTAATTAAAGATGAAAAAGGTATTGTAAATGTTGAACTTCTAGAAAAACCAAAAAAATTAATAAAATTAGAGAAAAAATCTAAAAAAGAAGAAAAAAAAGAAAATAAATAATGGATGGTATTATATTTGTTGATAAACCTAAAGGTATAAAAAGTCATAAAGTTGCAGAAATAATAAAAAAAATTCTAAATGAAAAAAAAGCTGGTCATACTGGAACATTAGATCCAAATGCTACAGGGTTACTTATTTTATTAATTGGAAAAGCAACAAGATTAGCAAGCATTTTTAATATAGATAAAACATATATAGGAGTAGGAAGACTACATAAAGATGTTAATATAAAAGAATTAAGAAATGTTATTAAAAAAAATTTTATAGGAAAGATAAAACAATTACCTCCAAAAAGAAGTAATGTAAAAAGAGAATGGCGTGAGAGAGAAATTTATGAATTTAAAATTTTAAAAAAACAAAATAGAGATTTTCATTTTAAAGTTAGATGTGAAGCTGGAACTTATATAAGAAAACTTATTCATGATGTTGGTTGTTTAATTGGAGGTGCTCATTTAATTGAGCTGAGAAGAGTTGCAATAGGAAAATTCAAAGTTACTAATGCATTAAGTATTGATGAGATAAAAAAATTAAAAGAAAAAAGTATAAGCAAAATAGAAGATGTAATTAAAAAAATTGGGAAAAAAAATATAAATCTAAATAAACAACAAGCAAAGAGATTTTGTAATGGGGCATTTATTAATAAAGAATATTTGAATGAAAATGAAAAAAATAAGTTCGAAAAAATTAATGAAAATGAAAAAATTTTTTTATGGCATAAAAAAGATTTTTTAGGTGTTGGTATAAAATTAAATAACAAAATTAAACCAGAAATTGTTATAAAACAAAATTAATTTAGTTTCAGTAATAAAAAATATTTTTAAAAATTAATAAAAAAATTTTTTATGTTTGTTGTTGCTTTAGTAACTCCAAAAACATTAAATAGATGGGATAAAAAAGAAATTATTGATTATCAAAGTTTTTATCGTTTAACTGATTATTTAAGTTTATTTTTTGATAATTTCTTATTTTTAGGTTTTACTGGAGAATTTTATAATTTATCTTTAGAAGAAGCTGAAGGTATAATAAAATTTGCAGAAGAATTTAAGTTTAGAAAAAAAGATAAAAAAATAATAATAAATGTAACAAGAAAAAATTTCGAAGAAACAATGAAATTAATTGAGAAAAGTGATTTTTCTGATTTTTTAATGATAATTTTTCCTTATAATGATATTAGTTATGAAGATGGAATAAGAATAATAAAAAAAACAAAGAAAAAATTTATATTTTATTACTCAAAATTAATAACAGATTTGACAAATGAAAAACTTGAAGAAATAATTAAACAAGAAAATGTAATTGGTATAAAAGATTCAATTTTTGATAATTCTTTATATCAAGAAAAAATAAAACTTGTAGAAAAATATAATAAAAAATATTTTTGTGGTATAGATAAGATATGGTTAAATGAATTTAAAAATGGAAAGAATCTTGATTTAATATCTGGAACATTAAATTTTATTCCTCATCTATGGAAAAAAGGAGAATATAGCAAAATAGAAAAAATTGTTAATAAAATTGAAGAAATTGAAAAATATATACCTTTTCCCCATATAGCAAAATATTGTTTATCAGTTTCACCACCATTTTATCCATTAATAAATGAAAATTTAAAATTTAATGAAGAACAAATAAAAAAATTAAAAGAACTTGAAGAACTATATAAAGAAATAATTTATAAAAAATAAAAAGAATAAAAAATTCTAAATTATTTCTCAAAGAATTTACCACTCTTCTTCTTCAGACCATTCTCCTTCCTCTTCTTCCTCTTCTCCCCAACTTTCTTCTTCCCAATCTTCTCCCCAATCTTCCTCCTCTTCCTCTTCCTCGCTTTCTTCTTCTTCCTCAAGTTCTTCCTCTTCCTCAAATTCTTCTTCAGATTTCTTTTTTCTTGGCATATTCCAATTTAAAGGGAATATTTTTAAATTTTATTGTAATAAAATATATACTTAATTTAGAATAAATAAATCGATTAGATTTTTAAATTTATAAAGAAAGATTATAGATATGGAAGAAATCCTTTATTTGGATGATTGTTATTTAAAAGAATTTGAAGCTGAAGTAATTGATATAAATAAAGAAAATTTTATTGCTATAAGGCTTAATAGAACTGCTTTTTATCCAACTTCTGGCGGCATTCTTTGTGATCAAGGTAAAATAATATTTGACAAAAAAGAATTTTTTGTTAAGGAAGTTATTAAAAATAATGGAATATGGCATATTATTGATGAAGAAATACCTATTGGTAAAAAAATTAAAGGAATAATTGACTGGGATAGAAGATATAGATTAATGAGATATCATACTGCAGATCATTTAATTTCTGCTTTACTTTATAAAAATTATAATGCTTTAATCACCGGTAATCAAACGTATCTAGAATATAGCAGAATTGATTTTAATTTAGAAAAATTTGATAAAGAAATAATGAAAAAAATTATTGAAGAGGCCAATGAAATAATAAAACAAGATATTGAAGTTAAAATTTATTATTTGAAAAGAGAAGATGCTCTAAAAATACCTGGCATAATAAAACTTGCAGAAAAAATGCCACCTGATATTGAAAAATTGAGAATAGTTGAAATACCTGGTATAGATATACAAGCTGACGGCGGCTGTCATGTAAAAAGATTAGGAGAAATAGGAAAAATAGAATTTATAAAAGCTGAAAATAAAGGAAAAAATAATAGAAGAATTTATTTTAAAATTTATCCATGAGTTACGCTGTATTATATTCTGGGGGAAAAGATAGCAATCTTGCTTTATACTATGGACTAAAAAATGTTAAATGTTTAATATCAATAATCTCAAAAAATCCTTATAGTTTTATGTTTCATACTCCAAATATATGGCTAACAAAATATCAAGCAAAAGCAATAGGATTACCAATAATAATAAAAAAAACAAAAGGAGAAAAAGAAAAAGAATTAAAAGATCTTGAAATAGCTATAAAAAAAGCAAAAAAAATATATAATATTGAAGGAGTGATAAGTGGTGCTGTAAAAAGTAAATATCAAAAAGAAAGAATAGATAAAATATGTAAAAAACTTAAAATAAAGCATTATGCCCCTCTATGGCAAAAAAAAGAGGAAGAAATAATTGAAGAAATAAAAAAATTAAATTTTGAAGTTATAGTTACTGGAATATTCGCTTGGCCACTAACTAAAGAGCATGTGGGAAAAAATTTCTTTGAAATTTTAGATATACTAAAAGAGAAAGGGATAAATATAATTGGAGAGGGTGGAGAAATAGAAACATTAGTATTAGATGCTTTATTTTTTAAAAAAAAGATAAAAATAATTGATGCTAAAATTGAAGGTGAAAATAATACATGGATTTATAAAATTAAAAAGATAAAATTATTAAAAAAATAAAATTAAGTAAATTCAAGTTGATCAATTTTTTCTTTAACTTTTTTATAAAGCTCATTAGTTATATGAGTATATATTTGTGTTGTATCAATTCTACTATGTCCAAGTAAAACTTGAATTGTTCTTATATCTACTCCTGCTTCAAGTAGATGAGTAGCGTAACTATGCCTAAGCTTATGTGGAGTCACTTTTTTCTTTAATCCTAAACTTTTTACTAATTTATTTAAAATTTTTTGTATATTTCTTGCTGTTAAAGGTTTTTTTTCTGAAAAAAGATAGGTCCAATCTTTTCTTTCAGATATCCATTCTTTAAGTTCTTGTTGAAGTTTAGATGGTAAAAATATTCTTCTTTGTTTATTTCCTTTGCCCTTAATTACAGCTTCTCCTTTCTCTATATCTATATCATTTATTTTTAAATTAATTAATTCGCTAACCCTCATACCAGTATAATAAAGCATTTTTATAATTAATCTTGATTTTTTAGTTTTTGCAGAATTTATTAGCATATTTATTTCATCTCTGCTTAAAACTTCTGGAAGCTTTTCATCTTTTTTTGGTCTTGCAATATTTGAAACTAAATTTTTACCTAGTATTTTTTCTGAAGAAAAACTAATAGAAGCAAGAGCTAATAATAATGTAGGGGTAGATTTGTTTATCATTTCTGCTAGCCATGCTTTTACATCATCTTCTGTAATTTCATCTGGATCCTTTTTACAAAAATCAATAAGTTTAGAATTAAAATAAAGATAACTTTTTATTGTTAATGGGCTTCTTTTTTGTAATTTTAATTCTGTTTCTAATTTTTTTAAAAATTCCTCTTTTTTCATTATAAACAATTTATAGAATCAATTAATTTTTCTAAATTTCTTTTAGTTTTTTTAGCATTAAAATCTAAAAGTTTAAACATAAAGGGTAAAAATTCTTTTTTATAAATATGTTTTGGAAAATAAAATCCTAAACCATTAGCTTTTAATTTTATTTTTATATAAGCATCAAAACCTATTTTATAAAGATCAACAAATCTGTACATAGTTTCTTCACGAACTGGAATTTTTGAATTTTTAAAACAATTTTCAGAGCAATAAACATGGTCTAAAGATGGAGAAATACTAATAACATTTCCATTATCTATGCATAATATTAAGCTCATATATTTGGCTTTATTATTACAATCTTTACCTTTACAATTAACATTTATTAAAAAATTATTAAGTTTATAATGAATATTATTAATTTTTTCTTTAAGTAAAGTATCTCTTATCAAATTTTTATCATTAAGATATTTAAGCCAAAAAAAGTATCCATAATCAATAAATGCTATTTGCTCTATACTTTTTCCTTTATACTTACCAAATTTTATTTCCATAAAAATAAAACGAACTTTTATTTTTAAATTTTTTGATAAAAACCAAAAAATTCGATTTTTTTAAGTTCGCATAATAGCCCTTATACGAACTTTTTTACTTTTTTACAAGCTTTTTTTATCCCAGCAAAAACTTTTAAGCAAAGATTAAAAGTTTTAGCTGCTCTAAATAGCAAGAGTTTCAATCTCCAATCCGGTAATTTTCTTAGGTTAAAAAAATGATACTCTTTTTATTTCCAAATTCTTAAATCTTGGGTCTTTCTCGATTTCACTCACATCTTGGTCAATACTTACCACCAATTTCTGTAAGTTCTCAGGTATGTCTTCTGGACCAAGCTTTTTAATGCCAGAAAAACATATGTTCAATTCCTTTAAATTCTTTAAGTTTCTCAAGCTGCATTTTGTTAAATTCTCGCACCCATTAGCCCAAATCACCTCTATGCTTTCTGGGAGTTTGTCATATGTAAGCTCTTCAATGGCTGTCTCCCCACCAATATCCAATTCCTTCAATTTATTTAAATTTTTTAAGTTATAATTTTTTAACTTCTTGCACCAACAAGCATAAATCACCTTTATGCTTTCT
>JAWAZI010000005.1:0-51807 GCA_038817835.1 Candidatus Pacearchaeota archaeon
ATTAAAAATAAAGAAATAAAACTTCTTATATTTTCTTTACTTTGAGATATTTTATTATATATATCAATAGCATCATTAAAAGTTAATGGAATATCATAATTCAAATCTTTAAACTTTTCAAAATTTTGGAAAAAATATGTAAAAAATAAATCTTCAGGATTTACTGTAAATAGTATTGGAATATCCTCCAATAATTTTGGTAAAGGAGTACCACTATATAAAGCATTATTTAAAAAATCTTTTACCCTATTTACACAATCATTAAAATTTGAATATTTCCAATTGAGTTTTGCAATTATAACTTTGATATTAAAGTGATAGTTATCTCTAATTTCTTCTTCCCATTCTTCTAAAATTTCTTTATTTTCTTTATATTTTTTATATAAATTTTGAATAATTGCAGTGAATAAAGCTTCTTTTGCATTTTTTCCACTTAAACCTTTCACATAAAATTTTTTTTCTTCAGATTTAGGATGTGAAAAATAAACTTTTATTTCTTTATCATTATAAATAATTTCTTCCTCAACCCTTTCAGAAATTTTATTAATAATTTCTTCAATATTTATCTTTTTTTGTGTTTGTTGTTGTGTTGTTTTAATATTTTTTGAAGTTTGGTCAGTATTAATTTGTTGAGTATTAATAGGATTAACTAATGAAATTAACATGAACAAAGGTAATAATTTTCTCATAATTTTTTATTTTTTATTTTTTATTTATAAAATTTTTCTCAAAAAATTTTTACCAATTAATAATAAATTCCTAGTTAATAAAATTTATAAATTTTTTTGATTTTTTAAAGGATGAGATTATTAAAATATTTGCTACCTTTATTTTTAATTAATCAACAATTTGACTTATTTTCACAACAATTTAAAATAGGAGAATATAAAAAAACAACTGTCGATACTTTATCTAAGAAAGTAGAAGTGAAGGGTGATAAATTTAAAATAAAAGAATATAAAATAAAAAAAACAACAAAAGAAGAAACAAAAGAAACAGTAAAAACAGAATCAAAATTAGAAAAACCTAAAACATTAAAATTTTCTTTTGTTTCTACATTAGGAAAAATTGATGTTGAATATAATAAAGAAAAAGATGATTATATAATATATAACGATATTCCAGATCCTACAAAAAGAGAAGCATGTTTTATACTTTCTTTTAGAGATTTTATAAATGAGATGTACTCAGGTAATTTAGAAAGAAAAATAATGGAAATTCAAAATATCATAGATGAAAGTGTAGAAGGATTGATTATAGCAAGAAATATTGGATATGGTTTTAGAGAACTTGGTCATATGGTAGCTGTAAATATTTTGGCAGGTGGTTTAAGTGGGAAAGAAAATAAAAAATTTTTACAACAAATAGGAAGTAATTTTGTTGCAGGAATAGTTAATGATATTGCCACATACTATAAAATATCATCAAATACATTAGAAGGAAAAATAATAGCAGAAATAATTAAAGTTTGTTCTTCTCTTTATTTATCAAGAGATAAAATTTCTGATAAAAAACAAGCAATAGTTGAGGATATGAGAGCAAGCCTTTATGCAGAAGTAGCAATGGCAAAAAAAATGCTTGATAAAGCATATGAGCATTATAAAAATGCATTAAAAACAAATGATTATAGAGAATGGAGAGAAGCATATTATAATTTTAGAGATGCAAGTGTAAGAGCAAGAAGCGTTTTAGCTGGATGGGTATATCTTGAGGAAGAAAACTTTAGTGATCAAATTGCAAATGCTTTTGGAGAGATTGTAGGATCTTTTATAAAGAAGAATTTAGGTGAAAAAGAAAAATCATGGTTAGAATTTTTTGATGCTCTACAAAGCTTTTCTCAAGTTTTTTCTGATCCTATAGAAGAAAGAAAAAGAGATATAGAAACAATTTTCAAATCAACATATGTTGGAGAAGCAATTAAGCTTATACAAAGAGAAGCAAAAGATGCTGAAACAATTTTTTGGAAAGTTGATAGATATATGCAATAATTTTTTATAATCATTAAATTTTTTATTTAAATGAAAAAAGCAATAGAAATAAGCTTTGGTTTTATTTTTTCTTTAATTATTGTTGCAATTACAATTTTTGTTGCTGTTTGGGCAATAAAACAATTTATTGATATTAGAGATAGAACAGCAATTCAAGCAGGAATAAAAGATATAGAAACTACTATAAAAGATATATTTTTTGTTACAGAAGCAAGAGAAACTAAAAGTTTTTATTTTCCTTCTGCTGTTGAATATATTTGCTTTATTAATTATTCTTCTATGAATAATTTGAATCAATATATAAGATCAGAGCTAAATAAATATGGAAGTTCTTCACTAAATAAAAATAATCTTTTTATTATTCCTTATAAAACTAAATTAAAATATAAAGTTCAAGGATCTTATTTAATAAAATGTGGAGAAGTTAATTGTTTAAAGTTAATTAATAGCATATGCTTTAAAAATATAAATAATAAAGTTAAAATCACATTTAGAAAAGATGCCGAGGGAATTTACATTGAATAAAAAATCACAAATGCAGCAATTTGCTTGGATTTTTAGTATAATTGTTGGAGCATTAATTTTATTTTTTGCATTCTTTTTTGTTTCTCAATATTCAAAGCAAATAGCTATACCTACAAAACAAATAACATTAGAAAAAAGTTTAGACTTATTACTTGAACCTTTCTCTGCAATTGGTAGTCTAGCAGAGATGAGAGCAGAAATAATTGAATTGCCTAAAGATATTTATGTAGAAATTAATTGTAATGAAGATTATAATGAAATAAAAGCAAGAGAAATTAGTCATAAAAATTTTGATATAACTCAAAAAGTTTATGAGAAATATATATTTACAAAAAAAATAAATACAAAATCTAAAACAAAATTTTTTGCATTTTCTTTGCCAATAGAAATTCCTTTTTATGTAGCTACAGCAACTGTAATTGTAACTAATGATACATGTGTTAGCAGTTTGCCATATCAATACAGAGAAAATTTAAAAGAAATTTATGATTTAGTAAAAGATAAAGTTGATACTAAGATAGAATTTGATTGTAGCACTATTAATAATCCATATATTGATTTTGATGGAATTGCTGTTGCTTATTTATTTTCAGATTTAAATAATTTTGATTGTAATTTGGATAGAATTTTGAGAAGAGCAATAAATATTGCTGAAATATATAAAGAAAAAGCAATGTTAATGCAAGCTAAAGGTTGTAACATGAAAAATGTAATTTATGCTTTAGATAATTATATAAATGCTATAAAAAATTTTAAATTGAATAAGCAAAACTTTTTATCATCAATAAATGAACTTAACAATGCAAATTCAGAGTTAAGTCCAGAATGTAGTTTATTTTAAATGAAATCCCAAATTCATATTCAAGAAATGGCATTTGTTTTAGTAGCATTAATTTTACTTTTTGCTTTAGTTATGTTAACTTTTGCAATGTTTCAAACAGCAAAAACTAAACAATTAGCAAAATCTTTACAAAGGGAAAAAATAGTTTCTATGCTTGATAGTATTGCAAATATGCCGGAATTTTCTTGTAAAAAAGCTTATTGCTTAGATGAAGAAAAAATTATTGCTTATATAGAAAAAGCTGATAAAAAAATATATAAAAATTTATGGGAAAAATCTAAAATTGCTTTGATAAAAGTTGAGAGAGTATATCCAAATATAGAAGGAAAATGTAATAAATCAAATTATCCAAATTGTAAAACTTATATAATATATGATTCTGGAAAAAATTATGAAGCATACTCAACATTTATGCCTTTATGTTATTATGATTACGAATTTGGATCTACAAGATGTGATATTGCAAAATTAATTGTTGGTTTTGAAATACCAAAATGATATCAAAAAAATCACAACATGAGGTTTTTGGATTTGTTATAATTATTTTATTAATCATAATAATTGGTACTCTAATTTTTTCTTTTTCATTTCATAGAACATTATCAAAACCAAAATACTATGAAGATATAAGAATTAATGATTTAATGAACTCTATTATGTATTTTTCAACTTCTTGTGGATATAGAGATGTTAAGGAAGTTATAGGTTTATGTTATAATGATCAAAAATGTGATAGCAAAAGTGCATGTGAATATTTAACTCAATTATTAGGAGAAATTTTAAATTCAACATTAGGAAAAGAGAGAGATTATGGGGATGTTATAGGATATCAACTTATTTCTGAAGATGGAAAAATTAATATTACTGCTGGTAAGCAGCAAGGCAATTTAATTGTTTCAAAATATTATGTACCAATATATCAGGAAAATAAGATAGAAAATTTAGAGATAACTCTTTATTTATATTTTGGAAAAATTAAAGATTAAAAATATCAACTAATATTTTTGGTTTATCTTTAACTAATATTGTTGTCTCAAATTGGCCAACTTTAGCTTTAGTTTTTTCAATGAGTTGTGGATAATTATATAAAATATCTTGTGATTTAAAATAATTTAATGCAAGCAAATAATTTTGAAATTTTACCCATCTCTCGCTAAATGGTAAACCATTAAAATTATTTTTTATAAATTCATAAACTTCTCTATATAATCTAACTTTTTTTTCTTTTTTTAGAATCCATATACTACTTCTTTCTCCATCTATAACATAACCGCTTGCATTTTTTAAAGTTGCAAAAGGTTCTATAGCAATTACTTCATTTTCGTAAATTTTAGTTGTTTCATAATTATTATAATTTGGTATACTTTTTCCAGTATGTAATTTATTTTTTTCAATACAATGACCCATTAAATTATATATTGGTTTTAATCCATATTCTTTTATTTTTTCTTCAATTATTTTTCCAATTTCATAAACTTGAATATTTGGTTTAATTATTTTTATTGCACTTTTTAGAGCATTTTTACATGCTTGAATTATTTTTTTATTTTCTTCATTTTTGGCTAGGTCAATACTTATTGCTGCATCAGTAATATTTCCATTATAATTAATACCTATATCAATTTTTATTAAACCATGACATATATTTTTATCATTTTCAAATGCACTATAATGTGCAGCTATTTCATTAATACTTAAATTTACAGGAAAAGCAAGTTTTGCATTTTGTTTTCTAACAAATTCCTCAATTTTTTCTGTTACATCAATTAATGGAATACCATTTTTTACTATATTTTTTGCATAGCTCAAAGTTTTTTCTAGAATTTTTCCAGATTTTATTAACTCTTTCATTTTTTTCTTAAATTTTTATACATTTTATAAATTAAAAAACCAACAATAAATAGACAAATGAGTAATATTAAAATAATAAACCATAAACAACACATTACTTTATATTTTATTTTTTCTATTGGTAAAATTTTGATTAGAGTAGGTAATTCCTCAACTTCTATTCCTATTTTTTTGTAAAATAATTTTGTATTATTTTGAAAATAAATACTAATATAAAAATCATATATTCCTTTCTTTGTAGATTTGTTATTTATTATTTTTATTGGTATTTTAATTTCTTTTTCTTTTTTTAAGTCTCCTAAGTAATATTCAAAATTCTCTAAATAAAAATATTGTGGCCAGTTATTTTCAATCTTTAAAAAAGAGTTATTATAATCTTCTAAAGGAAAGAAATTTATTTCTATTAAAAATTCATCACCTTGATATATTTTTTGTGGAGCTAAGATAAATAATTCATATCCCTTTACACTTACAAGTTCTTTTATTATACATTCTCTAATTCCACCAACTCCACCACCTCCTCCTCCACCAGGAGCAATATATTCACAAACACAATAGATAAATTTATCCTTAGACCACTCACTACAACTTTGGTATTCATCACAACTTCTTACACCCCATTCGATAATTTGGGTTGTTGTGAAAGATAATGTTTTTGGGCTTGTTGCATTTTTATCTATAATTATATTATTAATCATAAATTCATCGTGACATTTGTTCCCTTCTTCATCATATTCTTCTGATTCCCAAGAAAATGTTATAGAAGGAGCATTACAAATATTTTCTATTTTTTTAATATTAGGCTTTGAGCATGGTTTATTTATTATGTTAAAACTATCACTACTCCAATCACTACATTCCCAAAAATCACATGCTCTAACTTTCCATTCATGATAGCCATAACTAATTCCCTCCACAATTTGAGGACTTGTAACATTTTTTCTTATTTCACCATCTATCATAAAATCATAAAAAACAATATCCCCATCAGGATCTGTTACATTTATCCATTCAAATATTAATATATTACTATTATTATCAGGTTGATCAATTAATGTTGGTTTAGGTGGGGGACTATTTATAATTGTAAAATTATCTAAAGAGATATCAGAACAACAAAAATTATTACATGTTCTTACACCCCAAAGATGAAATCCAAAAGGTAAATTTAATTTTATTATAGGAGGCTCTATAGGAAACTCCCAATCCCCATCCAAATAAAACATATCATATGTTGTTAGATTATTTTCATCTATTCCAGAAGTCCAATTAAATAGAATTGAATATGTTTTATTTGATGGATGGAAATTACTAATATTTTGAAGTATAGGTTGTGTAGGTGCTAAACATAATGTTACATTAACGAATGCTACCATGTAAGCATCAGCTTTCCCATTATTTGAACCAAACCAGTTATCTTTTTTTGCATTTACATCAACATCTCCAAAAGGTTCTAGGGCTAAGTTAGTTACTACATAATAACCATTACTTTGACTATAAGTTTGTTTTATACAATATTGTGGTGGTGCATTGCAGTTTCTTACAGCTATAGTTACTAATACATCTGAAGCATATGAACCATTTGGGTAAAATATATATCCTTCTACAGTTCCTAAATAAATTTGTGCATTTACTTTAGATAAAAGTAAAAAAATAAAAAATAAAAAAATAACTATCAATATATTTATTTTTTTCATTTTATTATATAAGTTCTGTTCTATTATAATAAAGAGTATGATTTAAATAAGAGTAAATGAACTGACCTTCTCCACTAAAAATTTTTGTGAAAGGATTTATATAAGCTCTTGGACTATAAATATCAAATTCTTGTTTTTGTTTATTCCATTTCATTAAAAACCTATGTTTATTTGGATTGAAATATTTTACTATATCTGTTGAAAATTCATATGGCCAAGAAGGAGAACACCATCCTTCAAACATATTTATTTCAATGTTTTCATTAATTTTTCCGTTGTATCCTATGTAAGATTCATTTTCTACTAATATGAAATAACTTTCATTTAATTGAGTATATTCAAATGGATTTGTAATTGCTCTAGGACTATAAACTTCAAACTCTGAATAACTTCCGTTCCATTTCCATCTTAATATAAATCTAAATTTTGTTTGATTAAAATTAAAAATTTCTTCAACATGACCAGTTTTATTAATACAAACAGATACAAGATTCCAACCAGGTTTAAGATTTAAACTGCATCTTGGAAGTATATTTATGTTTATCATCCCTTCTTCTGCATAAGAATATGAAAAAAGATAAATGAAAATAATAAAAAATATTATTATTTTTACTCCTATCATTTTATCCTTCTTTCTTTTGGAACATAATTTTTCATTTTTCCATTTTTTACATAACCACATCCAATTAAATCGTTATTAAATTTTAAAATAAAAAAACCATTTATATCTTTTTTGATTTCTATATCTTCTCCTTTAAACCATTTATTAGCTTGAATTTCATCTATTTCAATAAAATTTTTTATTTTTTCCTTAAATAATTGACAAGCATCAAAACTTAATCTAATACCATTTTTTTCTATTTTTCCTAAATAGAATCCTAAAACATTTGTTATATCTTGAAAATTTTTTATTATTTTTTCTTTATCTTTTGTGATTATGTTTATTTTATCACCATTTCTAAAAAATAGATAATTAGAAAAATCTTTTTTGTTAAATCCATATATTTTCAAAAAATTTAAAATTCTTTTCTTTTCTTTTTTAGTTATTATTTTCATTTTTCCATTTTTATTTTAGCTATAAAAAATCCTTCACTATCAAAATCTATTGGTAATATTCTTATTGCTTTTTTTAATTCTTTATTATATATGTTGCTATTCCATCTAGTTAATCCATTTCTTGTTTTTATTTTTAATTTTATTTTTTCCAATTTTATTGGAAATCTTTTTAATGCATAGTCGATAACTTCTTCATTTTCTTCAGGAGAAATAGTACAAGTACTATAAACTAAAATACCATTATTATCTAAAATTTCTAGAGCATTTCTTATTATAGATTTTTGTATCTTACTAAGCCTTAAACTCAATTTTTTGTTCCATGTTTTAAATATTGATAAGTTTTTTCTTATAGTTCCTTCATTACTACATGGAGCATCAACAAGAATATATTCAAATTTTATTTTTTTATTTTTACATATCTTACTCAATTTTTGAATTGGCATTGATGTTACTAGACAATTTGTTACTCCACACCTTTGCAAATTACTAATTAATGCTATATTCCTCTCCCAAGAAATGTCATTAGCTAATATCAAGCCTTTATTATTCATTAATGCTGCAATATGTGTCGTTTTACTTCCAGGAGCAGCACAACAATCTAGCACTGTAGAATTTTTTTCTGGCATTAAAATTTTTCCTGGTAACATTGAACTTAAAGATTGTACATAATAATAGCCCAATCTATGCTCTAATGCGTTTCCAAGTTTTCCAGCATCAAGTTTAGTTTTTATAACAAAAGCTTCTTCTAAATTATTTTTTTTTAAATTTTCTATTTCCCATTTCTCACTTAATCTTTTTTCTAATTCATCTATAGAAATTTTTAATGTATTAGCTCTTATGCTAAATAACATTGGCTCATAACATTTATCAAAAAATTTTTCTATTTCTTTTTTATTTTTTAATAGCTTATATATTTTCAAAAAAAATTCATATTTTGGTTTATATTTTTGTTGTTTATATTTTTCTAATATTTTTTCATATAACTCATACATTCTAAAATTCAAGTAATTTTTTTTGTTTTTTTCCTTCTATAATGTCTTTTGATGTTATTCCAAAGATAGAGAAAATACTCTCAATAGCAGGAACAATTTGATTATTTATATAATAATTTACATCATATTCTTTATTTTCAACTTCAGAAGGCATTTTAACTTTTTCTCTTATTTTTGCTTTTTCAGATTTTTCACATACCACCCATTCTATTAAACTTCCAGCCCTTACTGGAATTCCTGCTTTTTGCATTCTTCTTGCAATTTCTACATGTGGGGTATGTGCTTCATATTCTTCAATTTCTTTTTTTAATTGACTTCTTATTATAAGATCTTTAACATCAATCTCTTTTTTTCTTAATTTTTTTATAATATCTTCAACATAACTTAATGCTTTTTCATATTTTCCTTCTTTGAGTATGCTCTCTATAACATAATTTTGTACTTTTTTTGCTAAATCACACCAATCTCTTCTTACAGTTTCAAATCCCCTTATTTTTAGCTCATTTTTTTCATTTATCATTGCATATTTTTTCTTTGCACCAATTTCTCCTTTCCTTGTTGTAACAAAAATTACTCTTTTGTAAAAATCTTCAAGTTCAAGTTCCATATCTTTTGGTAGTTCTTCATTAACTTTTTTTAACCATTTTATTGCAGATTCTTTTGTTTTTTCTTTTAATAAAACAGCTAAACTATCAGTATCAGCATATATAACATCAAAATTTTCTTTTTTTGCTTTTTTTATCATTTCACTTATATGCCATCTACCCAATGCAGTAACACTAGCTGCACATTCTCTGCTATAATATCTTGCTCCAAAAAAACCAAAATAACCATAATGTGCATTTGCTAATGTTTTTAATGCCAAATCCCTAGCTTCTAAAAATGGATTGGGATTTTTCTTTTTTTCTTCCTTTACTTTTTTTCTAGTTTCTATAAGCCTTTTTAATAATATAGGTATAAATCCAGGATCTTCTTCAAAATAAAATTTAACTTTTTTTCCATCAAGTTCAAATTCTGGTGTTGAGTATTTTGTTTTTTTATTTGTTATTGTTCCTGGACTAATATTATAGCTAATTATAATACTCGGATATAGACTTCTAAAGTCAAACATAGCTATATTCTCATATATGCCGGGCTTAGGTTCAAGTACAAATGCTCCTACATATTTTGGCATTAACTTTCTTTTTTCAATAACATCACTAAAAGGCCTATGCTCTATAATTTCATCAAACTCTTTTAAATTATGTATAATATAATATTCAACAAGCTGACTATAACTGCTTCTAGTTGTTACTTCTAGAGGTTCTTTAACTATTCTACTTAACTCTAGCATTTGTGGCCAAAGTTTATGGAATATTTTATAAACTAGGATAGAATCTTGTAAATTATATTCTGCAAATTTTTTTAATTCTTTATGATTTTTTATAACTTCAAAATCTATCTTTATTTTTTCTTCTCCTATCAATTCTTTTGCTACAGTATTTAATGTTAAAGTTTCTGTTTTTAGAGATGGTGCAACAAAATTTTCTATAAATCTAAATAAATCTATATGGGCTATTCCGCCTTTGCTTTCTGCACTACTAATTTTTCCTTTTTTTAATGTTATCTCACTTTCATCTAAGCTTAGAGTTAGCTTTATTTTATGTTTTTTTGATCTTGCTTTTAAGTATGGCATATCAAAACCATCAGAGAAATAACCAACAATATAGTCTGGTTTTTCTTTTTTTACAATTTCTATAAATTTTTTTATTAGTTCTTCTTCATTTTTAACAAATTCTATCCATTTATCTTCTGTTTCAAATTTTTTTGATGTTAAAACTTTTTTTATATTATCATTATAAATACTTATCATAACTATTTCTCCTTTTCCAACTTCGAATTCTGTTGCTTCTATATCAAAAGCAAGAATTTTTGGTTGATAATTATCATCATTAATTTTTTTTATTTCTTTTAAAAATCCAAAAATATCTACTGAAGGTTTTTTTATTTTTTTTGTTATTTCATTTTCTTCAATTTCGGCTTGATAATAATATAATGGTTGAATATCTTTTTCTATGATATAATGGGTAATAAAATTTATATCATCATGCTTATGTTCGTGCTCTTTGATCCCTTTTAAAACTTTTATTCTATCTTTTAAAGGAATTATATCTTTATGATTGTATGTATATATTTTTAATGCTTTAACTTTTTTTCCATTTAAATTTTTTTCAACAAACTCAACTTTTTTTGGCTTAACAATTCTTTTTGCATGTTCAAAACTAATTGATTTTATCTCATTAATCAAATTTTCTATTTCTTTTTCTTTCAATTTTTCATCAATTAAATGATAATAATATTTTTCACATTCATCAATTATACAAACTATTTTGTTATCCTTAGTTCTTCCCCATAATCTTATATAGTCAATATTATCAATATCAATATAATCTATTTGAGTTATAAAAAATTCAACTTTCATATTAAAAAATATCTTAAAATTTTAAATATTTTATTTTATAACAAAATCGAAAAATTTAATTATCATCAAACAAATAAATCTCAAAGAATTAAATCCTAATCCAAAATTATTTGAAGTTTATTATATCAATCAAATCATTAAAATCAATATAAAGTTTTCTATCTTGTATTCAAATTTTTAACTTTTTAAATTTAGTTTGAATGATTATTCTCATAACTATTTTTTAGAATCTTAAAAAAATATAAAAATAATAAGGTTATTAAAAATTAATGGGTGTTGACATAGGCAAGATTGTGCCAAAGCATGAAGTAAGTTTAGATTCTTTAAATGGAAAGATAATTGTTATAGATGCCTTTAATGCTTTATATCAATTTCTTGCTAATATAAGACAACCAGATGGAACTCCTTTAATGGATAGAAAAGGCAATATAACAAGTCATTTGAGTGGACTTTATTATAGAACTTTAAATCTTTTAATGAAAGGTATAAAGCCAGTATTTGTTTTTGATGGCAAAAGTCCAGAGGAAAAATATGCAGAAAAAGAAAAAAGAGAAAAAATGAAAGAAGAAGCAAGAAAGAAATATTTAGAAGCTATAGAAAAAGAAGAACTCGAAGAAGCAGCAAAATATGCTAAGCAAACAATAAAATTAACCAAAGATATGGTTGATGAATCTAAAGAATTAATTGAAGCTATAGGATTAAGCTATATTCAAGCTCCTAGTGAGGGGGAAGCACAAGCAGCTTATATGGCAAAAGTAGATAAAAATATTTATGCAATAGCAAGTCAAGATTATGATTCATTACTTTTTGGAGCTCCGAGAATAGTGAGAAATTTAACATTAGCAAAAAAAAGAAAATTAGCTAGTGGTGCAACAATGCCAATAAATCCTGAAATTATAGAACTTGATGAGGTTTTAAATTTTTTACAAATAGATTTAGATAGACTTATTTGTTTAGGTATTATAGTTGGTACAGATTTTAATCCTGGCATAAAAGGGATTGGTCCTAAAAAAGCTTTAAGGATAGTACATCAATTTAAAGCACCTATTCAAATTTTTAATTATATAGAAAAAAATTATGGATTAGATTTTGATTGGCAAAATATTTTTGAAATTTTTAAGAAACCAAATGTTAATAAAAATTTTAGTTATTCATTCAAAAAACCAAATAAAGAAAAAATAATAGAAATTTTATGTGAGAATCATGATTTTTCTGAGGAAAGAGTAGTTCATGCATTGGAAAAGTTAGAAAAATCTAAAGAAGAATCAACTCAAGAAAGTTTAAAGAAGTGGTTTTAGAGAAACAAAAAAATAATTTCTATAAGGATAAATATTCAATTTTATTTTTAATTCATTTGCAACTATTTTTAAAACTTCTGCTTGATATTTATTTAAAGAATTAAATATATATTGATTTTTTCTTTTTTTTGAGATAATACACATTCCATCAAAAATACCTTTTGCAAAATCATGATTTATATATTTTTCTAATTTTGAGGCATTATTTTTAAAACCAATATTTTTTAGAAAATCTCCAAGCTCTTTACAGCTTTTATAAATATAATAACCTCTCAAGTTAAATTCTTTTTCATTTATTTTAATTTTTTTCTCTTTATTATTTTTTATTTTTACTTCTATATCAAAATTATTTTCTAATAAACTTTTTATTTCATATATAATATTATTAAATTTTTCTTTACAATAAATCTCTAATACCGAATCTTTTCTATTTTTTATTTTATCTTTTTTATCTACTAAATTACCAAAAATAACGAGTAAACCAAATAATTTTCCAAAATTATAATCAAATTTTAGAATTTTTATATGGATTTTTTCCATATAATATTTAAAAATTTTAATTTTTTATTTTTTACAATGTATGAACAAATTGGAAATATTGCTTTATTGAATGTTAAAGGAAAAAATATAAAAGAGATAAAAAAAATTGCAAAGGAAATTTTAAAGAAGAATAAAAATATAAAAACAGTTTTAATTAAAGAGGAAAAATTTAAGGGTAGATTAAGAAAAGCTAAATATAAAGTTATTGAAGGAGAGAAAAATTTTGAGACATTATATAGAGAAAATGGTTGCACTTTTAAGCTAAATCTTAAAGACGTTTATTTTTCTTCAAGACTTGCAACAAATAGGCTATGGGTAGCAAAAAAAATTTTCGATTTAATTAAAATAAAAAAAATTAAGAATCCAAAAATTCTTGTATGTTTTTCTGGTATTGGAATTTATGGAATTGTTATAGCAAAATTTCTAAAACAAAATAATATAGATTATAAAATTACTATGGTTGAAATAAATAAAAAAGCAAACAAATATGCATTAGAAAATATTTCACTTAATAAGCTTGAGAATATAAAAGTTTTGCAAGGAGATGTAAAAAAAATATTGCCTCAACTTGAAAAATTTAATTTTATAATTATGCCAAGACCAAAGATTGGTTATGATTTTTTTAAAGAAGCTTTTATAAATGCAAGGAAAGGCAGTATAATTTTTTATTTTGATTTTATTAATGAGGAAGAAATAAATAATGAAAAAATAAAGCTTGAAGAAAAATCAAAAAAATTAAATAAAAAAATAAAAATTTTAGAAATAAAAAAAGCAGGACAAATTGGAGTGAGAAAATGGCGTATTGTTACAGTTTTTGAAGTAAAATAAAATTTATTCTCTTTTTTCAATTTTTACTGAAGTAGGAGATTCGCCACCATGCCAAGTAAAACGTGGCCTAATTCTAATGCTATAAATTCTTTCACTATTATCATCTAAAACTATAGCAGATCCTCTATAGCGTGGCAAATTATTCATATAAGCTATAATATCCTCAGCAAGATAACTTTGCATTATTTCACTTAAAGCATCTAAATCAGGCTTTGCAGTGAGTCTATGGCTTATTATTATATCAGCTTGAGTTATTGCATCACTATGCAGTTTTCCTGGTTGTTGTGTTGCAAAAACAATGCTTATGCCAGGCTGTCTTCCTTCTCGCAAAAGCTGTATTAAAGCATCTGTTGCAGCTGTCTTGCCTTCTTTAGGCAAAAATTCATGCATTTCATCAATAAATATCCAAACAAGTGGAAGTTCTCTTTTTTTAAAAGCCAAATATTCCATACCTTTTCTAACAGCTTCAATTTCTTCAAGCTTTCTTGCAAGCATTCTTTCATTAAAAAGCTTTTTGCATATAAGACCTATAACAAGAGCCCTAACATTATAAACACCAACACTACTATACATACTTAAATCAATTACAGTTGTTGTTCCAGCTTCGATTAATTCTCTTGTTGTTGTTGCTTTCTCATTTTTGCTTGCAAATATACCCCAAGCTTTTGCAGAATTAAAAAGATTTATTGCAGCAAGCTTATGTTGATTTTCTACTTCGCTATCTGATTTTATTTCTTCAATTATATCGTCGATATCGTAATTTTCTTTTTCTTTTTTTAGTTTTATTATTGCTTTTTGTATTGCTATACCAACAGGATCAATAAAACTTAAATTAAAAGTTATTAACCAATCTTCATGACTAACATCAGGGACGCTTAAAGCAAATGGTAATATTTTGCCTATACCTTTTTTAATAAATTCATCGTAATAAGTATATGGCACAAAAACTCTAACTGGCAAATTTTTTGGTTTTAATTGCCATTCTCTAAGCAAATCAACTTCTTTATCATTTCTATAAGCCATGCTCCAGTAAATTCCCATTGTATCAAAAATAAGTGGTGCTATATTTTCTTTAACTTCAGGAGGCATATCTGTTATACCTTCTGCAATAACACCAAGAGTATAACTTTTTCCACTCCCACGCTTACCGCAAACCATAATAACATGATTTCTTGCAATATCAAGAAATACAGGATTGCTTAAATTAACAAGATGTTCCATTTTAACCCAAAGTTTGCCAATAGGAATTAACCCTTTATCACCAAATATTTTTTTATCTTCTTCACTTCTTCCTATCCATATATCGGGCATATTATTTTTTTCTTTTTATCTTTAAATTTTTAATTATTAATGCTATTCCATAACCTATAAAACATCCAACAAAAAAATCACTAAAATAATGATAACCAAAATATATTCTTGATATACCAATAATTAAACTTATTATTAGCCAAATATAATAAAAATTATTTGATAAAAATGGTAATAAACTAAACATTATCGCTGAATGAGCACTAGGAAAAGATTTTCCAATATAAAATCCTTCAATAGGCCTTTCTCTTGATATTAAAAATTTTATCAAAAATACAATAATAATCGTTAATAATAAACTTATTGTCTCTTTCTTAAGTTTGCTTCTTTTTTTTCTATTTAAATAACTAAAACAAGCTAAAATCAATATAATTAAAGTTATATAGCTATATTGTTCTTTGAATGGAATTAGTAATATATCTAGAAATTTTATTTTTGTGAATTTTAAATTATCTAAAAATAAAAAAGATATTATTGCTAAAATTAACGTAGAGATTAAAATTACCAAATCCCTTTCTTTTAAAAACTTTAAAAATTTCATAATATTGAAAACAAACTTTTAAATAAAAATTTTTTTAATAAACTATGGGATGCATATATTGCAATAATAATCCTGTATATATAGATATTAGTGGTAAGAAATTTTGTGGGAAGCATTTTATTAGATTATATGAAAAAAAAATAATAAGGACTATAAATAAATTTAAACTAATAAACAAAAATGATAAAATAATTGTTGCTGTTTCTGGTGGTAAAGATAGTATGGCACTATTTTATTTTTTATCAAATTATTGTAAAGAAAGAAATATAGATATTCAAGCACTAACAATTGATGAGGGAATAAAAGAAGAAAATAAAAAAATTTCATATATAAAAAAATATGCTAAAGATTTTGGAGTTAGATTAAATATTAAAAGCTATAAAGATGAATTTGGTTTTAGTTTAGATGATATTGCTAAATTAATAAAAGAGAAGAAAATTAATTATACTACTTGCTATGTTTGTGGTGTTTTGAGAAGATGGCTAATAAACAAATATGCTTTTAAACTTGGAGCAACAAAATTAGCTACAGGACATTGTCTCAATGATGAAGCCCAAACAGTAATAATAAATTTTCTGAAAGGTAATGCATCTTTACTTGCTAGAGGAGGAGTTTTATCAGGCATTAAAACTAGAAAAAAATTTGTTCAAAGAATAAAACCATTATATTTTTGTAGTGAAAAAGAAAATAATATTTATTGTTCATTAAAAAAAATAAATACTATAACAGGAAAATGTAAATATATTAATAGTTATAGATTAAATGTTAGAAATTTTTTAAATGATTTTGAAGAGAAACATAGAGGAACTTATTATGCTATAATTAATACATATCTTGAAATTTTACCTTTATTAAAAACAAAATATAAAGATGAATCAGAAGAATTAAATTATTGTTCTATTTGTGATTTTCCTTCTTCTGGAGAAATTTGTAGTGCATGTAAATTAATTAACGAAATTAAAAAATATATAAAATAGAAATATTTTTAAATCGAGATTTTTTTCATAAAAAATGAAGAAATATGTTAATAAAGTACTTTTAGCTTTAGCTATATTGATTTTTATTAGTTTAATTATATTTATAATTTTCAAACTTTCTTCACAAAAAACAGGAACTAAGCAAGAAACATTGCTTTATACTGTTGAATATTCTATATATGTAGATGGCCAAGTTTATGATAATGGAATAAAAAGCTTTCTTGATGGGGAAGCAACAAGTAGTTTTGGATTTAAAAAAAATATTGATGATTTATTCATAGATGTTTCTAATGGAAAAGAATTTAATATTAGTTTAAAAGCTAGTGAAGCTTATGGAGAATATGACGAAAGTTTAAGAGAAATTGTTGAAGCCACAATTAAACAAAAGAGAATTTTAGAAATTCCATTTAGAGATAACATGACAAGAGATGAATTTATTGAAAATTTTAATTCAGAACCATTAGTCAATCATAGTTATGAAACTATTCTTTTTCCAATAAAAGTAATTTCTGTTAAAGAGGGTATAGTTGAATATGTTTTTGATGTTAAGATTGGAGATAAAACAAATAAAAATGAACTTGGTTTTTGGTTCGATGTTGCAGATATTGATGAAGAAAAAAATATATTAAAATTAAGAATGAATAATGAAAATAAACAAATTCCAGAACCAAATGGTTATGGTTTATTAAATATTTCTATTGATGAAGATTATATTTATTTTACTTTAATACCAAAGTTAAATGAAGAAATAGAATGGAATAATAAATTTGGTAGAGTTGTAAGTTTTAATGATAGTTTTATAGTTTTAGATAATAATCATCCTCTTGCAGGAAAAGATATAGTTTTATATATAAAAATATTAAATATATCAAAACAAGGTTTTGTTTTTGATGTTTTCATAATGAGTTATTGTCCATTTGGTATCCAATTTGTTAAAGCTTTATTACCAGTTTGGAGAGAATTTAAAGATATTGCAGATATAAATGTTAGATTTGTTAGTTATACTATGCATGGACAAAAAGAGGAAGAAGAAAATAAAAGAATGATTTGTATAAGAGAAGAAGAAAAAAATAAATTTATAGATTATTTAGATTGTTTTACTCTATCAGCAGATGCTGAAACTTGTATGAGAAAAGCTAATATAAATATAAAAAAGATTAATGAGTGTATGGAAAAAAGAGCTAAGAAATATCTAGATTATGATGCAGAGTTAAATAAAAAATATAAAGTTCTTGGTAGTCCAACAGTAGTAATAAATGGAAAAATAGTAGAAGTTTCAAGGAGTCCAGCTGCAATTGCTAGAGTTATATGTAGTTATTTCAAGGAAAAACCTAAAGAATGTTCATTAGAATTTTCAGAACAAATTGCTTCTCCTGGATTTGGTAGTGGTATTGGTAATAATGTAGGAGGAAGTTGTAGATAAAATTTTATTATTTTTAAATATGGAATTTGAATATAAAGGACTTTGTCCAAATTGCAATAATACTATAAGTTCTAAAAGATTAGAGAAAGGCTTACCATGTGAAATTTGTTTGCCAGATAATTCAAAAAAAATTAGAGAAGGTTTTATTACTAGATTAGCTTTAAGAAACAAAAATTTGGAAGAAATCGAGAAAATTTTTCAGAAAATTTTGAAAACTAACATGTGGGCTTTGCAAAGGTTCTGGGCAAGAAGATTTCTAGAAGGAGAGAGTTTTGCTTTGATTACTCCTACAGGAAGTGGAAAAACTACTATGCAAATTATACTAAGCTTGTATGCTTCATCAAAAATGAATAAAAGATGTTTAATAATTTTACCAACAAGCATTCTTGTGCATCAGGTTAGCGAGAAATTAAAAAATTTTAAAGAAAGCCTTAACTTGCAATTAGAAATAGCATTTTATCATAGCATGCTAACAAAGAAACAAAAAGAAGAACAGCTTAAAAAAATGGAAAAAGCTCAAATAATAGTTACTACTCACTTAAGCATAATGAAAAAGAAAGAAATAAACTCACAAAATATTGATTTAGTTTTTGTTGATGATGTTGATAGTTTTCTTAAGAGAAGTAAAAGCGTTATGTACGTTTTTAAAATGCTAAAATTGCCAAGAAAAATTAAAAATATAATTCTAAAAGTTTATGAAAAGAAAATCGAGCTGAAAGATGCTTTGCAAAAAATAGAAAAAATGAAAAGCAAAGAAGAAATCAAATGCCAAGTTATAGTAAGCGGTGCCACTCCGAGAGGAAAAAGAACTAGAAGCATTCTTATTTTGACTAGGCTTTTTGGCTTTACTTTGGGAGGAAAGTTTGAATTTGGAAGAAAAATCCTAGATGCTTACCTTAAGCCAAAAAAATCTTTTGAAGAAGAGGTTTTAGAAATAATTAAAAAAGTTGGTGGAGGAGCTTTAATTTTTGTTCCTTCTGAGAAAGGAAGTAATTTTGCAGAAAGTTTAGAAAAATATCTTCAAGAAAAAAACATAAAAGCAAGAGCTTTTCTCAAGCCAAATAAAAAATACTTTGAAATGTTTGATAAAGGCGAGCTTGATTGTTTAATAGGAATGGCAACTATAAGAAGCCCTTTAGTTAGAGGAATAGATTTACCTCATAGGATAAGATATGCTATTTTTGTAGGCATTCCAAAGTTTTTGATAAGAATTAACATTCAGGAATTTCATCCTACAAAATGGCTTATGCTTTTGAATAATATTTCTCATGCAATAGGAGAAAATTATAAGAAAGAATTTGAGATTTTAGTTCAAAAATTAGCTAAAATTAAAACTTTAACATCAGAACAATTGAAAATTATTAGAGAAGCTATCAGAGATAATAAAAAATTAGAAGGTTTTCTTGAATATGCAAGAGAAATTGCTTTAAGAGGAATGGATTTCTTTCAAAAAATACTCAAAGATCAAAACATAATTAAAGCATTAAAAGAATCTCCTACGATATCTTTTGGAATTGAGAAAAATGAATATTATTTTTTAGTAGTCGATGAAATTGCCTATATTCAAGCAAGCGGAAGAACAAGTAGACTTTACATAGGAGGCTTAACAAAAGGATTAAGCATTGTTATTATAGATGATGAAAAAGCATTTAATAACCTTAAAAAAGAGCTTAGCTACTTTGAAGATATAGAGTGGAAAAATTTTGAAGAAATTGATTTGCCTTCTTTGATAAGAGAAATAGACGAAGATAGAGAAAATGTCTTGCTAGCACAAGAAGGTAAACTTAAAGTTGAGGAGAGAATTTCTCTTTCAACTATTCTTTTCATAGTGGAATCGCCAAACAAAGCAAGGACTATAGCAAGATACTTTGGAAGACCTTTCAGAAAAAATATTGAAGATTTGAAAACTTTTGAAGTTTTTATAGAGAATTCTTTAGCTATAATAACAGCAAGTAAAGGTCATATTACTGATTTAGATTTAGTTGAAGGTTTGTTTGGAGTTAAAGTTAATAACGATTTTGTTCCTGTTTATAGAGCAATCAAAAAATGTAGATACTGTGGGAAAGAAGTTGAAAATGATGCTTGCCCTATTTGCAATAAAAAAGATTTTATTAGCTCTGAGCCAAGAATTAAAGTTTTAAGGAGAATTGCAAGCTTAGTTGATAAAGTAGTAATAGGCACAGATCCTGATGCTGAAGGAGAAAAAATAGCTTTTGATTTGTATCTTTTGCTTAAACCATTTAATCAAAACATCAAAAGAGCAAGGTTTCATGAAGTTACAAAAAAAGGAATAATTAACAGTTTAAAAAATTTAGAGGATTTTGATCTTAAGCTAGTAGAAGCACAGGTTGTGAGAAGAATTCAAGATAGATGGATAGGTTTCAGCATAAGCCCTGTGCTTTGGAAAGTTTTCAATAATAATAAACTTTCAGCAGGTAGGGTTCAAACTCCTGTTTTAGGTTGGATATATGAAAGAACTAAAAAGTTGAAGGAAAAACAAGAGTTAATAAACGTTATTTTAAAGAATGGTCTAAAACTTTCTTTCAAGGGTGAGCTTGGAACATTGAAAAAAATTTTGAAAAACAGAGTTGCAGATATTCTTAAAGTAGAAAGAAAAGTAGAGGAAATTAACCCATATCCTCCTTTCACAACAGATACTTTAATTTCAGCGCTCACTTCTTCATTAAAAATTGATGCAAATGAAGCTATGAAAATAGCTCAAAAACTTTTCGAGAGCGGTTTAATAACTTATCACAGAACTAATAGCACTACTGTAAGCAGCACCGGAATAGCGATAGCGAAAGATTATATCTCTTCAAAATTTGGAGAGCACTTTGTTAAAGAAAGAAGATGGCAAACTGAAGGGGCTCATGAATGTATTAGACCAACAAAAGCTATAGATTTGGAAAGATTGAGAAGCATGATAGCTCTTAAAACGATTAGAGTTGCTTTAAGTGAGCAAGAGCTTAAAGCTTATGATATAATTTTCAAAAGATTTATAGCAAGTCAAATGAAAGCTACGAAGGTAGAAAAGGTTTATATAAAAGTGTTAATAGCAGGAAAAGAAATGGACTTCGAGTTTTTAACAAGGGTATTGGAGCATGGTTTTTCAAAGATTGCTCCTATTTATACAAAAGAAATCCCAGAAGTTAAAGAAGGAAAACAATGGATTTCCTTTGTTAGAAGAAAGGTTGTTCAAGCTTATTATCCGTTTACTTATTCCGAAATAGTTTCTATGATGAAAGAAAAAGGTATAGGAAGACCTTCAACTTATGCCAAAATTTTGGAAATTTTGAAGAAAAGAGAATATGTTAAAGAAATTAATAAAAGGCTTGTTTCAACTTTGCTTGGTGCAAGAGTTTATTTCTTCTTGAGAGAAAAATATGGAAAATATCTAAATGAAGAATTGACAAAGATTTTAGAAGAAAGAATGGATAAGATCGAAAAAGGTGAAGCCAAAGCTCAAGAAGTTATAAAAGAATTTTTTACAGAAGTTAATGAAATAATGAAAAATGCTATGAAAAAAGGTGTAAGATATAATATAAATTAAAGTTCTTTATAATAAATTATTAAAAATTAAATGCGCCGGCCGGGATTTGAACCCGGGTCTGGAGCGTGGCAGGCTCCTGTCCTACCAGACTAGACTACCGGCGCATTAAATTTTTATTTCTTCTTCAGATTTTTTTAATATTAATTTAAAGATAACATCTCCGAATACTTTCCTTCCACAGTCATCACATATTTCTATTATTCTGTTAACTTCTTTGCCGCAGTAATTACATTTTCTTACATTTTCTTTTCTTTTATTATTAAATATTTCTTCATATCTCTCTCCCCAAATCTTTTTTCCACAATCTTTACAAATTTCTATGTTGCTTTCAATTTCTTTATTACAATATAAACACTTTTTCATTTTTTTCTAAATTTTATTTATTTTATGGGCCCGCCAGGATTCGAACCTGGGATCTCTGCCTCGTAAGGGCAGCGTCGTAACCACTAGACCACGGGCCCTGCTATATTTTTAATAATCTTTAAATTTTTAAAAATTTATTCTAAAATTTCAATCTCTTCAAGAGATTTTAAAAAGATCTCAGGTTTATTTTTGTAAATTTCTACTTTTCCTTTTACTTTTACTTCTTTTTTCTCATAAATTTTTAAATTTTGATTAGAGAAATTTAATATTGCTACAAAACAATTATATGGATATTTTCCTTCAAAATTTAGATAAGTTTTATTTTTTGTAATATAAACCTCAAAAATTCTTCCATATAAAGTTACTTCTTTTCCAACAAAATTTATCGCATTACATACATGATAGTCATTCCATTTACAACCTATTTTATTTTTTCTACTTAATTCCTCAGATTTTATAAAAATTTCACTATATTCATCATCACTGACTCTTGCTATAGCATATCCTTCTTGAATCATTTTTAAATTTATATTTTCTCCATTTAAAATTATATATCTTAAACTTCTGTTATAAGCATCAACATCTTTATCAAAGTATTCCCCAATTACTTCTTTGTTAAGTAAAATTTCTTCAAGTCTATATTTTGCAGCATAATAACATTTTTCATTTTTTTCATCAGCATCAATTCCATTAAGCCTTATTACTTTTCCATTAGCTATTATAGTATCACCATCAATTATTTTTGTAACAAACAAAATTTCAGTATTTTTTACTTTTTCATTTTTTATTTCTTTTATAGAATATGCATGAAAATTTTCTTTATTTTCTTTATTATGAAAAAATAAAAAATAAACAAAAATTAAAGCAATAATTATTATTAAAATCAATAAAAAATTTTTTCTCATTTTTTTTCTAGTTTTACAAGCAAAATTAAATTTTTGTTTTTTATTTCTTTTAATATTCTAAATCCATATTTTTTAAATAGTTTTTTCAATTCTGACATTGTGAAAAAATAATAATAACGCCAATATTTCTTTCCTTTAACTTGCCATGGTATGTAGTTATATTTCTTTTTACTTTTTTTGTTCCAAACAGATATTAAAGCTAATCCACCATTCTTTAGAACTCTTCTCATTTCTTTTATACATTCTATTTGCTTTTTTTTATTTAGATGATGTAAAGTTGCAATATTTAATATATAATCAAAACTATTATCTTTAAAAGGTAATTTTTCTGCTCTTGCTTTTTTTAATTTAACTTTAAAATTATATTTTTTGCAATATTTTTTAGCATATTTTAACATTTCTTTTGAGAAATCTATTCCATAACATTCAAAATTTTTTTCACCAAAAGTTCTAAGATTTCTACAATTACCACAACCTATTTCGAGAATTTTTCCTTTTTTTAATTTTGCTAACTTTTCTATTTCTTTGCTTACGTCTTCAAATTGTTTTTGTCTAAAATGGTACCATTGCTCTGCAATGGCATCCCATACTTTTTCTTGATCTTTAATCATTTTCAACTATAATATTTAAAATTTAAAATCTTTATTTTAAAATGAAGAAACCAACAAGAAGCATTAGTGGAGTAACTCCCATTACTGTAGTTGTAAAACCAAAAAAATGTAATCATGGAACTTGCTTATATTGCCCAACTTTAGGAGTTCCACAATCTTATACTCCAAAAAGCCCAGCAATTATGAGGGCTAAAGCATTAAATTATGATCCATATAAGCAAGTAAAAGCTAGACTTAAAGCATTAAAGTTAATGAAACATCCTATAGATAAAATAGAATTAATTATCATTGGTGGAACATTTTTAGAATATCCTATTGATTATCAATATAATTTTATTAAATCATGCTATAATGCTTTAAATAACAAAATAAGTAAAACTCTCTCTGAAGCAAAGAAACTTAATGAGAAATCTAAACATAGATGTGTTGCTTTATGTATTGAAACTAGACCAGATGTTTGTAGTAAAGAAGATATAAATAGAATGCTAGATTATGGTTGTACTCGTGTAGAGCTTGGTGTACAGGCCATAGATGATGAAATATATAAATTAATTAATCGTGGTCATGAAGTAAAAGATGTTATTCGTGCTACAAAATTATTAAAAGATTCTGCTTTTAAAGTTGGTTATCATATAATGCCAGGTTTGCCAGGATCAAATTTCGAGAAAGATATAAAAATGTTTAAGAAGTTATTTTATTCTCAGAATTTTAGACCAGATCAATTAAAGATTTATCCTTGTCAAGTTATTAAAGGAAGTGGGCTTGAGGAAATGTATAATAAAGGCTTATATAAACCTTATTCAAATGAAGATTTAATAAAACTTTTGATAGAATTCAAAAAAATAGTTCCTCGTTACTGTAGAATTATGCGTGTTATGAGGGTAGTTCCTAAAGATTTTTTAGTTGCAGGAACAACATTGATAAATTTGAGAGATATAATAGCAAAAGAAATGCAGAAACAAGGATTGAGATGCAAATGCATTAGATGCAGAGAAGTAGGATTTGCATTATTAAAAAATAAAAAAATTAATGAAGAATTAAGATTAAATATCATTAAATATAATGCTTCAAATGGTAAAGAATTTTTTGTAGAAGTTATAAATAATGATGATATAATATTTGGATTAATTCGTTTGAGAATACCAAATAAAAATAAAGAATTACTCATAAGAGAACTTCATGTTTATGGTCCATCATTAGAAATAGGAAAAAAATGCGAGAATGCAGTACAGCATAAAGGTATAGGAAAATGGCTTATGAAAAAAGCAGAAGAAATTGCTATAAAAAATAAATGTAAAAAAATAAAAATTATTTCTGGAGTTGGAGTTAGAGAATATTATAGAAATTTAGGTTATATTCTTGAGGAAAATTATATGGTAAAATACATATCTTAAAAAAATTTAAAAATATTAATTTAAAATTTATTTAATGATAATCCCAATTAGATGCTTTAGTTGTGGTAAACCAATAGCACATTTATGGAACAAATTTAAGGAGAGAGTCGAAAAAGGAGAAAAAGCAGAAAAAGTTTTGGATGATTTAGGATTAAAGAGATATTGTTGCAGGCAAATGTTTTTAGGACATGAAGATTATATACATTTAGTTGCAAAATTCAAAAAATTTTAATTTTTAAACTTAAATCTTCTTTTACTTTTACAATAAAAACAAGTAAACACAATAAAACCTTTAACAATTCTTTTTGTTGCTGTTTTTCCAATTATAAAAGGCATAAAACATTTTTTACAGTAGCCTTGTCTTATATCTTTTGGAAGTTTAACTTTTACATGTTTTTTTATTGCTCTTATTTGTTTTATATAACTTCTTGCTCTTTCTGGGTTTATGGTGGCTATATTTAGAGCTTCATTCCATAAATTATTAATACTAATTAAAGCATTTTCTTTTACATCTTTTTTTGTAGGTTTTTTCATTCAAATAATTGACTTAAAGATTGTTGTGTATATATTCTAAAAATTGCTTCTGCAAAAAGATCGGTTAGATCAACTATTTCAAGATAATTATTATTTATATTTCTTGTATTACTAATAAAAAATTTATCAAAATATGGTTTTAATTTTTCTACACCTTCACTAAATATTGCATGAGTTGCATAAGCAAATATTTTATTTGCTCCATTTTTTCTTAAAGTTTCTGAAGCATTTATTAAAGTATTTCCAGAATCTACAATATCATCTACAATCAATACATTTTTATCTTTTACATTTCCAACAAGTTTATATTCACTTATTTCTCCTTCTTTTGGTCTATGTTTATAACTAAAAACTAATTCTGAATTTTTGTTAAATTCTTTTGTAAATCTCTTTAAAAATGCTTTTGCTCTTTCTACACCACCAACATCAGGACTCATAATAACTAAATTATCTTGCATTTCAGGATATTTATTAAATATATATCTTATTGCATAAGGAAATGAGTATAAATTATCTAGAGGAATATTATAAAATCCTTGAATTTGTGGGGCATGCAAATCTACAGTTATAACTCTATCAGCATATAAGCTAATAACATCAGCAACAACTTTTGCATTTATTGCTACTCTACTTTCATCTTTTCTATCTTGACGTGAAAAAAGTAAATATGGCAAAACATCGATAACTTTTTTTGCAGAAGCATATTTTAATGCATAATTGGTTAATGCTAACTGAGTGAACCATTCTACTGGCTTTATTGAACTATCATGAATAAAAAAGCATTGTTTTTCTCTTACATTTTCCTCTATTTTTACTTTAATTTCACAATCTCTAAATTTAGTTATTTTTATTCCTATAAGTTGAACTTTTTCATTTAATTTTTCTTCAACTTTTTCATGAATTGATTTTATAAATTTAAAATTTTCTTTTAAATTTCCAATAATACATATATCTTCTAATTTTTTCATAAAAAGATGATAATTTTATATTAAAAATTTTTTCTATTGAAAATTGAATTATTTTTAATAAAAAATTTTAAAAATTTTTAAAATATAATAAATTTGAAGATGGCCATAGGCTGGTGGAAACGCCTGTTCCCATTCCGAACACAGAAGCTAAGCACCAGCCGTTGTGGATTGTACTGCTGAAGAGTGGGAACTCCACAAGCCATCTTCATTTTATTAAATATTTTATCTCAATTTCTTTAATTTTATTCTCTAATTCATTTTTCTGAGTATATGGAGAAAGACGGAAAAGAGGATAAAGATAAGATGCTATTTCAGTAGGTAAAATTTGATTTGAAGCTAATATCTCCCTTTTTGATTTTATAGATACTTCAATCATTGGAAAATGATAAATAAAATGCTTATTATTTTTTTCGATTATTCCTTTATATATTATTCTTCCTTCATAGTTCTCAAATAAAGCTCCAAGATTTGGATTATCTTTATCTTTTATAACTAAATAACTTCCACATAGAATATTATTAAAAGCTTTTTTAACTAGTCTCTCTTTCATAATTTTATCAAATGCAAAAATTAATAAAAATTTTTGTTATTACTATTAATAGATATATTGCCCCGGTAGCTCAGTGGTAGAGCGCCGCTCTCATAAGGCGGTAGTCGTGGGTTCGAATCCCACCCGGGGCATAATTATATCTAAGATATATTATATCCTAAAGCATAAAATATAAAATAATAAAATAAAAAAGAAAGAAAAATTACTTCTTTGCTAGTACTATGTCGATTGTACTTACATTTACTTTTTTTCCTTCTTTATTTTCAAATTCTTCACTGTCAATTTTTATATCTTTTATATAAACTCCTTGCTCTTTCAAAAACCTCTTTGTTATTACTTCAGCAACATCTACAGCTCTACTTATAAATTTACCTCTTGCTTTTATTGTAACTTCTTTTGCATTTTGGTTTGTGAATTGCATCACAACACCAGTTACATAGTTCATAAATGGTTTGTTTCCTACAAAGATTACATGTTCATTTGTTTTTCCTACCATTTTAACTTATTTTAAATTTAGTTTAGCATTACTAATTTTTTCTTTCTTTTTTATTCTTACTATATATCCTGCAATAGTATTTCTTAATTTTTTACTTAATTTAATATTTTTATCTATTATTTCTTTATTTTTATTGAAATCTGTAGTAAATTCATCACCATAAGCCTTGATAAGCTGCATTGCTGTTTTTTTTACAAGCCCTGTTTTAATTCTACCCATTTAAAATTTAAATAAAATATTTTTTAAACTTTATGATTAAAATTTTTAAAGGATTTTTAATAATTAAAATATGCTAATTTTATTGTTCATATTTTTAGTTATTTTAATTAGCTTAATATTTGTTATATTTTTAATAGCTAGAATTATTAAATTTAGTACAGGAAAAAAAGAAATTCAAGATATATCTAATTTTATAAAAAAAGGAGCAATAACATTCCTTAATCAGCAATACTTAATTTTAATCCCATTTATAATTATTATTGCAATACTTCTTTCAATTTTAGATTATAAATTAGCCATTACTTTTATTTTTGGTGCTATATTTTCTATTATCGCTGGAAATATTGGAATGAGAATAGCAACTTCTGCAAATGGTAGAGCAGCAAATGCATGTAATAAAAATATTAGTGAAGGTTTTAAGATAGCTTTTTATGGCGGCTCTGTAATGGGTTTTTTTGTTGTTAGTTTAGGTTTATTTGGCATAGCTATTTTTTATTTAATCTTTAAAGATCCAAATATACTTTATGGTTTTGGTTTTGGAGCAAGCAGTATAGCATTGTTTGCTAGAGTTGGCGGCGGCATTTATACTAAAGCAGCAGATGTTGGTGCTGATTTAGTTGGAAAAGTTGAAGCAGGAATTCCTGAAGATGATCCAAGAAATCCAGCAGTAATTGCTGATAATGTTGGAGATAATGTTGGAGATATTGCTGGTATGGGAGCAGATTTATTCGAGAGCTATGTAGATAGTATAATTGCTGCAATGGTTTTAGGAACTTTTATAAATATTAATGCTGTAATTTTTCCTTTATTACTTGCTTCAGCCGGCATAATAGCCAGTTTAATTGGTTTCTTTTTTGTTAGAGGAGATAATGTTAGTAAAGCAATGAATAAAGGTATTTTTGTTTCTGCTTTTATTTTCTTAATACTTTCTTTTATATTATCTTCTCTATATTTAAATACTAAAATATTTTATGCTATTATTTCAGGATTAGTTGCAGGATTATTGATAGGACTATTAACAGAGTTTTATACTAGCTATAAATTTTGGCCAACAAGAAAAATTGCAAAAGCTTCTACAACTGGAGCTGGAACAAATTTAATTACAGGAATTAGTGTAGCTATGCAATCTATTTTGTGGCCAATAATATTTATTTCTTTAGCAATAATAATATCTTTTTTTACTAATGGTTTATATGGAATTGCAATTTCTGCAGTTGGAATGCTTGCTACTTTAGCTATAACACTTGCTTCAGATTGTTATGGACCAATAGCTGATAACGCTGCGGGAATAGCTGAAATGGCAAAATTAGGAAAACAAGCTAGAACTAGAGCAGAATTTTTAGATGCAATTGGTAATACTACAGCAGCTATTGGAAAAGGTTTTGCAATAGGAAGCGCTGCTTTAACAGCATTAGCTTTGTTTGTTAGTTTTAGTAACATAGCTAATCTAAAAGCAATTGATATAAATAATCCATTAGTTGTTGTGGGTTTGTTTATAGGTTGCTTAATGCCATTCTTATTTTCTAGTTTTACTTTAAATGCAGTTAGTAATGCTGCTTTTAAAGTAGTTGAGGAAGTTAGAAAACAATGGAAAGATAAAGATATAAGGCTAGGCAAAAAGAAACCAGATTATAATAGATGTATTTCAATAACTACAAGAGCTGCACTAAAAAATATGATAATTCCAAGTTTGTTAGCATTGATAGTTCCAATCATTATTGGATTTATTTTAGGTTTTGAATCTCTTGCAGGATTATTAGCTGGCTCAGTTGCTTCAAGTTTTGTTCTTGCAATTTTTATGGCAAATAGTGGTGGGGCATGGGATAATGCAAAAAAATACATTGAAGCAGGAAATTATGGAGGAAAAAATAGTGATGCTCATAAAGCAGCAGTTATTGGAGATACCGTTGGTGATCCATTGAAAGATACAAGTGGACCAAGTTTAAATATATTAATAAAATTAATGAGTATTGTTAGCATAATATTTGCTATTCTGGCTAAATAGTTACTACTTTAAAATAATAATAAAAGAAAAATTTTTAAATTAAAATTTCTTTATATAATTATGAGAAAATTATTATTGCTTTATAGTTTGATATTTAATTTTATATTTAATAATTGGGATTCTAATTTTAATAGCAACTATAATATTTCAAAACAAAATTATAAATTAGAAAAAAAAGAAGAAAATTTGAAAATTAATTATTATTTTCCTGGAGATGAAAAAGTTATTTATAATGACGTAATCAATAATATTAAAAAAAATGAAAGAATAATTTTGCAAGATATTATAAAAAAAGAGAAAAAATTAGAAAAATATAAAAAAATAATAGATAAAACTTGCAAAGAAGAGTGGGAAAAATATCTGATACAATCTTTAATTATGGTAGAAAGTGGTGGAAATGAAAAAGCAAAAAGTAAAAAGGGAGCAATAGGTTTAATGCAATTAATGCCATGCTTAATTGAAAAATATAAAATTAATTTAAATAAAGCTTATGATCCAAAAATAAATATTAATATAGGTTATCAAGAGCTAATAAATTTAATTGATAAATATGGAAATCTTTATTTAGCATTAAGTGCTTATAATTGTGGAGAAAATAAATTAAAAAAAATTATAAAAAAATACGGAAAAGATTGGGATGTTATAAAATATAAATTACCTAAACAAACTTATGCTTATGTTGTAAAAGTATTAAGTAGATATTATCTTAAATATAATAATAATTTAAAATATGTTTTAGATTCTATTAACTTAAAAATTTATTAAAAAAATTTTTAAATTCTATAATTTTTAAATTTTATTTAAATTTAAATTTATAAAAATGGATAAACAAACAGCAAAAACTTTAGTTTTAGTAATAGCTATACTATATTTTATATTTGCACTAATATCATTAATTGCAGCAATTGTATTTTTTTTAGGAGGAAAGTTTGTTGCATCTTTGATACCTATACCTGGAGGAAAAGCATTGATAGGAGCTATATCAATAATTTTAGGGATAGTATTTTTAATTGGTGCAGCAATTGATTTATTTGTAGGAATTGGTTTATTAAGATATAACAATGTTGCAAGAATAGTAGCAATAGTATTTAGTGTTTTAGGCATAATAATGGCAATACCATCAGTAATTTATGGAATTGGAATAATTTCACTGATAATAAATGGAGGGATATTTTATTTATTGACATTCCAAAAAGAAGTTGTAGATTTGTTTAGAAAATAATTTCTTTTTTATTTTTAAAAAATTTTAAATTTTTATTTTATTATTTTTTATGCAACTTAAGCATTTTCCATTTAGATATTTAAAAATTCCAAAAGAATATAAAAATTTACCAAAATCAATAAAAATAGCATCACTAATTTTTTTTATTTATAATCTTGGTTGGGGTATTGTTACAGCTTATTATGCTATTTATCTAAAAAATGTTTTAGGTAGTTATTATAATATTGGTTATATTATAGGAGTTTATCATCTTACTTGCATTATAACAAGTTTTGTATTTAGTGTTTTACTTGATAAAATTAATAAGAGAAAAATTATAAGGTTAATTTTGATTTTTTATTTTCCATTTAGTTATATATTCTTAAAAATTTCTACATTAATTATGTTTTTATTTTTTGTTATATATCATGGTTTTATTGCAACTGCTCTTTGGATTTCAGGAGAAGCTTATATAAGAAAACATTCACCAAAAAATAGAGCAATTGAGAGCATTGCTTATTTTGATTTATCTTATTTTATTTCTTTAATTATAGGTTGTTTTTTAGGAGTATTTTTAATTAGTATCTATAAATTTAATATTTTTTATTCTATATCATTTTTTGCATTTATTGCATTTTTATTTACTATCTTTCTTCCAGATAAAGAAAAAACTTTTGTTAACATAAATATATTTAAAGAAATTAAAAAAGAAATTAAAAATATAAAAAATAATAAAAGGTTAAAACAATTAGGATTTATCTTATTTTTATTTATATTTATTCAAGGAATAGCAGGTTTAATAATTCCTTTATTTTTAAATGAGATGAAAGTAGAACTTTATCAAATCGGAATTATAGTAGCTATAAGTTATTTACCTTTTTTATGTGAAGGATTTTTTGCTTTATTAAAAAAAAGAAAACAAGTTGTTATGACTGCAATATTTTCTTTATTTTTATTTTTTTCACTATTATTTTTTATAAAAAATATATTTATAATTTTCATAATAAATTTGTTAATATCAATTTGTTTTTCTGCAATTATGCCAATTCTTGCAGGAAATCTTACAGAAGCGATGCCAAAAGAAAGAATGGGGGAGCTAAGTGGATTTGTATTTGTTGTTAGGAATATAGGATTTGGAGTTTCAGGATTAGTTAGTGGATTTATAGCTTCTTCTCTTGGATTAAATTTTAATTTTGCTTTTTCTGCGTTAGTTAGTATTGTTCTTTTGTATTTATCATCTAAAACAAAATTTTAAAATTTTCAAAATTTTTAATATTGAATGTCATATAAATTTTTAGAACATACTGCAGATGCTTTATTTGAAGTTAATGCTAAAAATATAGAGAAAATATTTATTGATGCTGCTAAAGCTTTAACAGAAATTCAAGTTAATATAAAAAAAGTTAAAAGAAAGGAAAAATATGAAATAAATATTAAAGATAAAGATATAGAGCAATTATTATTTAATTGGTTATCTGAGTTGATATTTGTTAAAGATACAAAACAATTAATATTTAGTAAATTTGATGTAAAAATAGAGAAAAATGATTATTATATTTTAAAAGCAATTTGTTATGGAGAAAAAATAAACCCAAAACAAGAACCAAAAGCTGATGCAAAAGCAATAACAATGCATGAATTTAAATTATGGAAAGAAAATTCTATATGGAAGGCAAGAGTTTTGGTTGATATTTAAATTGTTTTTTTTATTAGTTCTTGCATATCACTTATGAATATATCTGCTTTTTTTATAATTTCATCTAATAGTTTGCCATCTATTTCTTTTATTTCATTATGTTCAAATTTTTTATAAGTTTCATAAATTAATTTAAAAGCATCTAATGTTTTTTTACTTATTAATCTCTTTTTAAAAAATTGTTTTTCTAACAAATTTGGAATTTGTTTTGGGACAATAAAATATATATTTTTTGCAATTAATGCAGCTTCTGCGGCATCTATTACTGCACTATATATCATTGATAAAACCTCTATTTTTATATTTTTTATTTCTATATTATTTATTCTAACTTGATTCATAAGTTTAAATAATGCTTCTTTTGTTCCTCTTATTTCACCTTTATCAATAAGTTTTTTTATAGGTTTTAAGAAATTTGATGGATCATATAAACATTTAGCTTTTTTTATTTCTAAGAAAACATCAATTTTATTTTCTAAAATTTCATCATAGTATTCTGTTATTGGTTTTATAATAATATGTATTGGTTTTTTTGCTTCTTTTTTTATTTTTATACAAATTTTAGTTAAATAATCTTTTATTTTTTCTATTTTTTCTTTTTTTGTTTTTAGATCATCAACCAAAACAACGAATAAATCTTCTCCTTCTATACTTAAAAGCCATATGGCCTTTATTTCTTTTTTATATTTTTTTAATATTAATTCTTTAAAGTTTTCTATAACTTTTTCTTTCATTTTTTTTGTAAAATTTCATTTATTGCTGCTTCAAGCATTTTTATATAAATTTTATCTATCTCTTCTTCTATTTCTTTTTTTTCTTTTACTAATTTATACATTTTTTTTATAATTTCATAATGTTGTCTCTCAATTAAATTTGTATCTACAAAATATTTTTTAAAAAGTTCTATTTTTTCTTTTTCATCTTTTGGTATTTCTTTTATTTTTAGAGATAATGCAGAATCACATAATTTTATAATGTAATCATAACTTTCTTTTATTTCTTTTTCTCTAATTTTTTTCTCTAATTTTATTATTATATCCTCACTTACTCTTATATAATAGGATACTCTTTTACTCCATAAATCTATCTCGCTTGCTTTAAACTCACTCATAGTACCTTTTGCAATTTTTTCATTTATTTTAATTAGTTCATCATACCATTCAATAAATATATCACTGATTCCCAATTCATTTTTATTTTTTATTAGCATATCTCTAGTTTCATTTGCAGAAACTGTATAAATTGAGAGAAAACTTAGCATAATTTGACTTGCAGTTGTCATGGTATTTAATAATAACCATGCAGCTTTAGCTAATTCATTTCTTACAGAAATAAATCTTTCAACAGCCCTTGTTATTAATTTTTCTACTTTTAGATCTATAGAGTATAGTTTACTTTTCCTTAATAATTTTTTTATTGTTTTTATAAATTCTGTATTATCATAAAGAATAATACTATCTTTTAAAGCAGATATGGCCCATGGTTCACCTTCTTTAATTAATTTCCACCATAAACTTATCGGTTTTGGTGGTTGGAAATGTAATATCAATTCTTCTTTTTTTGCTTTTGTAGTTATTAATTCTTGGAAAAAATTTATTTTTTCTAATTCAGGATTTTCTAGGCTATCATCATAAATAACTAATATATCAATATCATGTCCTTTTTGTATTCCTTTTCTTACAGAACTTCCATAAATAAAAATTGATCTAACACTATTAATCTTTTTTAATGGAGCTACTAAATTGTCGATTTTTTGTTTTAATTCTTGCATTAATTTTTTAATTTTTATCTTATTTAAATTTTTTGAAAAATTTTTTATTTTTTTAAGTTAATAAATTTAAGTTAATAAGTTAATTATAAATATAAAATATAAATTAATAAAATTCAGGCTATAGCAATCACGAAATAACTTGAGAATTTATCTATTCCTACTTTAATTTTTTATTCTTATTTTATTTAAATTTCAAACTTAACTTTTTAAATTTAAAAAATTTTATTTATAATGGCTATTGAATTTTCTTTTTTAAATTTGACACAGACTCAATCAATTTTGATAACAATTTCTTTAATTATAATTGTCTCAGCAATTTTATCATATATATCATATTTGTTGAGACAAAATTTAATTATAGCTTATATTTTAACTGGTATTATTCTAGGCCCTTTAGTTTTTGGTTTAATTAAAGATAAAATCTTAATTAATGGACTTGCCGAGATTGGTATAACTTTTTTATTATTTATTGCAGGATTAGAGTTTAGTATTAAAAAATTAAAGGAAATTGCTAAAACTTCTATTATAACTGGATTAATTCAAGTAATTGGAGTTAGTATTTTAACTTTTTTTGTTTTATTTTTATTTGGTTTTAATAAAATTGAAGCAATTCTTTTGGGATTTATAATTTCATTTAGTTCTACAGTTGTTGTAATTAAAATACTTTCAGATAAAAATGAGTTGGATAGTTTACAAGGAAAGATAGTAGTTGGTATCATGCTAGTTCAAGATATTATAGCTTTAATTATTTTAGGAATTTTATCTAAAAATATTTCATCAATTTTTATAAATTTTGTAAAATTAATTTTTATTTCTTTATTTGCTCTTTTTATTAATATTATAACAAAACCAATAATAAAAAAATCTTCTTCTTCATCAGAGCTTTTATTTGTTATTTCATTAGCTTTTCTTTTTTTATTTGTTTCAATTACTTATTTTTTAGAATTATCAATAGGAATAGGTGCTTTTTTAGCTGGGATAATTTTAGCAAATACTCCTTACAAAATTGATATTGCAACAAAAATAAAATATTTGAGAGATTTTTTTTCAATTATTTTCTTTGTTTTTATAGGTTTATGGTTGACAAATATATCTAAAAATATTTTAATTTTGACAATTCCAATATTTTTTATTTTATTATTTTTTGAGCCTATATTAACAGCTATAATTTTAAGGTTTAATGGATATAAAATTAATAGTTCACTTGATATAGGTTTTTCTTTTGCTCAAATTAGCGAGTTTAGTTTAATAATTATTTTATATTCTTTAAATTTAGGTATAGTTTCACAAAAATCTTTTGAGTTAATAATTTTAATTGCAGTTATCTCAATTGCTTTAACCCCATATACTATGAAACTTTCAAAATTATTCTATAAGCCATTTAAAATTTTTGATGAGCTGAAGATACCATTTGTTGAAGATATTGGATATTTAACTAAAGGTAAGAAAACAGTATTAATTATAGGTTGTCATAGGATGGGATCAATTTATGTTAAAGAATTAGAGAAAATAAAAGATAGATTAATTGTTATAGACTTTAATCCAGATATAATTAAAGCATTAGAAAGAAAAAATATCTCTGCAGTTTATGGTGACGTTTCTAATATAGAAATATTCGAAAAACCACAATTAAAGAATCAATTATTAAATTTACGTGTTGTTATATCTACAATACCAATAAAAGAAATAAATGAAAAAATTATTGAATACTTTAAAAAATTAAATAAAAATATTTTCATAGCTGTAACTTCCAATAGAATAGATGATTCTCTTGAACTTTATGATAAAGGAGCAGATTTTGTTATAATGCCTTTAGTGATGTCAGCAATGCATAGTATTGATATGATAAAAAAATTAACTAAAAAACAATTTAAAAAATTAAAGAAAGAGCAAATAGAAATTTTAAAAGAAATACATAAAATTCTATATTAAAATTTAAAAATAATTTTTATATTTTTTAGTATGGTGAGTGAAGATAAATTAAAAATTATAAAAAAAATTTCAGATACTGTTTGGGAAATTCCAAAAAGTTATAAAGGTTTTATGAGGGTTCCTGGAAGAATAATTGCTAATCAAAAATTGCTCTTAGAGATGGACGATGCTGTTATTGAACAAACAGCAAATGTAGCATCTTTGCCAGGAATTGTTGGTTATAGCTTTGCAATGCCAGATGCCCATTGGGGATATGGTTTTCCTATTGGTGGTGTTGCAGCTTTTGATGTTAATAATGGTGGAGTAATAAGTCCTGGTGGTATAGGTTTTGATATTAATTGTGGTATGAGATTAGTTAGAACTGATCTAACAATTGATGATGTTAAACCTAAAATTAAAGAATTAATAGATAATTTATTTGAGAGAGTTCCATGTGGGGTTGGTAGTAAAGGATTTTTAAAACTTAATAAGCAAGAATTTAAACAACTTTGTGAAGAAGGGGCTTTATGGATAGTAGATAAAGGTTTTGGTTGGAAAGAAGATTTGGAAACAACTGAGGAAAATGGTTGTATGGAAGGAGCAGATGCTAATAAAGTTAGTGAAAAAGCAATAGAGAGAGGCATAGACCAAGTTGGTACTCTTGGTAGTGGAAATCATTATTTAGAAATTCAATGGTTAAAACCAGAAAATATTTTTGATGAAAAACTAGCTAAAAAATGGGGACTTTTTCCAAATCAAGTTGTTATTATGTTTCATTGTGGCTCTAGAGGTTTTGGGCATCAAGTTGCAAGTGATTATTTACAAATATTTTTGAGAGTTATGGAAAGTAAATATGGAATAAAAATATTAGATAGAGAACTTGCAGCAGCTCCTTTTTATAGTAAGGAAGGACAAGATTATTTTGCTGCAATGAAATGTGCAATGAATATGAGTTTTGCAAATAGACAATTAATTTTGCATAGAATTAGAGAAGTTTTTGAGAAAGTTTTTAAAAAAGATGCTGAAAGTTTAGGAATAAAGCAAGTTTATGATGTTGCTCATAATTCTGCAAAATTAGAAAAGCATGAATATAATGGAAATAAAATTGATTTACTAGTGCATAGAAAAGGAGCAACAAGAGCTTTTGTTGCAGGAATGAAAGAAATTCCGAAAAAATATATTGATGATGGGCAGCCAGTAATTATAGGTGGTTCTATGGAAACAGGGAGCTATTTGCTAGTTGCTTTACCAAAAGCAAAAGAAACTTTTTATAGTACTGCACATGGTTCTGGAAGAACTATGAGTAGAGAAAAAGCAAAGAAAATTGTAAAAGGAAAAGAATTAATTGAGAAATTAGAAAAAAGAGGAATTTATGTTAGAGCTGTTAGTTATTCTGGTGTAGCAGAGGAAGCAGGATTAGCTTATAAAAATATTGATGAAGTTGCAGAAGTTACAGAACTTGCAGGAATAAGTAAAAGAATAGCCAAGCTTATACCTATAGGAAATATAAAAGGTTAATAATTTATCTTGTCCACTTTAATTTTTTAGGATTTCTTCCAAGAAAAAAATTTTTTCTACATTTACTAGAGCAAAACCACATTACCTTACCATCTTTTTTAACATACATTAATCCATAACCTTTTCTTATTTCTTTATTACAAAAAATACATTTTGCCATATTTAAGTTTGTATACCTTTAGTTATTTTACTTTTTATTTTTCTAGCTTCAATTTCAGTTTCTCTTAACATTAATATATCTTTTAATTGTACTGGTCCCTTAACATTTCTTCTTATTAAATTACCTTTATTTGGTCCTGCAAGAATTCTTACGCGGACTTGAGTTAGTTCACCTCTAAAACCAGTTCTTCCTATAATTTCCTCTACAATTGCTGGATATGATTCTTCAATTTTCTTTTTTTCTTCTTTTTTCATCTAGAAAAATTTAAATTTTTTTGAGAAATTCATTAACTATATCTTCTGCTTTTCCAAAATCAATCACTGCTATACTTGAAGCTGCAACATTTAATCCTGCTGCAATTCCAAGTTTGTCTTTACTATCAACTTCAATACACTTTATCCCTTTTTCCTTACATAAAATTGGTATATGCTGAACAATTTCTTTAGGATTTACATCTTTTGCATAGAATACTAATTTAGCTATATTTCTTTCTATTGCTTTTGTAGTTTCATTGCTACCTTTTTTTATTTTTCCTCCAGCTTTTCTTATTTCTTCAATTATTTCATATACAGACACCATTTTCTATATTTTTCAGTATTTATCTATTTTTAAAAAATATAGATTTAAAAATATTTTGTTAATAAAAAATTAAAAAAATTTAAAATTTAAATTTTATTAAGTTTGAAATAAAATAATGAGGGTAATAAGATGTAAACTTTGTAATCAATTAGGGCATAAAACTTATGAATGCCCTATTGCTAGGGAGTTTTATAAATATAATCCAAAGATTGGTTATAGTTTTTCTGGATCAAGTCCTCCAGAAATTTTTGTTGGTAGATATGGATATCCAAATGTTTTTGTTGGCATTCTTGCTCCAAATGAGTATGGTGAAACTGAAAAATTTAGCATGCCAGAACTTTGGTTTAAATATGGTTTTAACATTAAAGATATATTAGAACATAGGAGTAAATTAATTTATTCTAGAATAATTGTTAATATAAAAAATAAAAAAAATAAAAATCTCGAAGTAATGCAAGAAATTTCTCTTTCATCTAGACATGTTGATGCAAGTTTTGAGTTAGAGAAAAAACCAAAAAATAAGATAATAACAAATTCTTTTTGGCCTATTATTGGGAATCCAGCCTCTTTGAAGCAAGTAAAGCTTGAAAGTAATCCAAAGGTTGAGAGAAAAGTTGAATATCTTATTGAAGATTATGATATTAAAGCGAGTGATGCTATTTTAGAACTTTATAAAGCAAAAATAAATATAAGCACAATAATAAAAATTTTGACTGCAGGACTTTTAGGCTTAAAAATTCAGAGAAAACTTGTACCAACTAGATGGGCTGTAACCACAGTTGATGATATAATAAGTAAAAAAATTATTGAGAAAATTAAAAATTATAAAATTATTAATGAGTTTAGAGTTTTTTATGCAGAATATTTAGGAAATCATTATGAAATAATTCTATTTCCAACAAATTGGAGTTTTGAAGTTATTGAAGCAAAAATGCAAGAGCATTTATGGAATAAAGATTGTCCATTTATAGCAGTTGATTATGAAAATTATTTTGGAAGAAAAAAATATGCAAGTAATGTTACAGGAGCTTATTATGCTAATAGACTTGCTGTTGCTGAATATTTGGAAAAAATAAAGAGGCAAGCAGCAGCATTAATTTTAAGAGAAGTTAAACCAAGCTATTATGCTCCTTGTGGTGTTGGAATTTTAAGAGAGGCATGCAGATATGCTTTAAGCAAAAAGGCAGAAATTTTTGATAGTTTGGAGGAAGCATTAGAAAGAGTTTCTGAAAGAATGGAACTCGATATAAAAATTTTTGTTAATAATAGTTGGTTAATAAAAAAATTTAAGGAACAAAAAAGCTTAAAATATTTTACCAAAAAATTTTAAAAATAGAGTAACATATAAAATAAAAAGAGAAATTTTAAAATGGTAGATGCTGAATTTCAAGGACAATTGATGGGATATGATAGGGCTAGTACTTTATTCAGCCCAGAAGGAAGGATTTTTCAAGTTGAATATGCAGAGAAAACTGTTAGATTAGGTGCAAGTAGTATAGGTTTTATTTGCAAAGATGGTGTTGCTATTGTTGCAGATAAAAGATTAATAGATCCTCTTTTAGTTGGCAAATCTATTTTTAAAATTCATGAAATTGATGATCACATAATTGCAAGTTTTGCAGGAATTTTGTCTGATGGCAGGATTTTAATAGAAAGAGCTCAATTATATGCACAACAACATAAAGTTACTTATAATGAAGATATAGATGTTGAAAGTGTTGCAAGAGATATTGCAAATATAAAACAAGCTTATACTCAATATGGGGGAGTAAGACCTTTTGGTGTTGAGATAATTTTTGCTGGAATAAATGTTGATGGAAGTAAAAAACTTTATGTTACAGATGTTACTGGCAATTATAATGCTTATAAAGCTATTGCAATAGGAGAAAATGATGAAAAAATTAAAGAAATTTTAAGAAAAGAATATAGAGAAGATATGACAATAAAAGATGCTATAAAATTAGCAATAAAAATTTTCAAAAAATTTCTTGGGAAAGATTTTAATTACGAAAGATTAGATATTGCTTATATTGATGAAAAAAGAAAAGTAAAAAGAATTAGCCCAAAAGAAGCTGAAGAAAATTTTAAATGAGAAGTGTAGCTAGATTAAAAAAATTAAATAAAGATTTTGAAATAATTCTTGAAGATGTAGAGAAAGCATTAGAACTAAAAGAAAAACTAGGAAAGATAGATGATAAATATTTTATTGAGCAAATGCGTTTACTTAGCCCTAGTTTAATGGTTTTTATTGATGAAAAAAAAGGATTGAAACCAACAAAGCAAGATCTTGAACAAGCTTTTGGTACAACAGATTTTTTTAAAATTGCAAAAGAGATATTGAAAGATGGAGAAATAGTTTTGCCTGCAGAATATAGAAAAAAAATTAGAGAAGAAAAATTAAAACAAGTAATAGCTTGGCTTTCAAGAAATGCCATAGATCCTAGAACAAAATCTTTACATACTCCAGAAAGAATAGAAGCAGCAATAAAACAAGCAGGAATTAAGATTGATGAGTTTAAACCAGTTGAATTACAAATGCATACCATAATAAATCAATTAAGTAGAATATTACCTATAAAAATTGAAATTAGGAAAATAGAAATAACAATTCCTTCAATGTTTACTGGGAAAGCTTATAATTTAATATCAAAATTTAATAAAATTAGTGAGGAATGGTTAGATGATGGAAGTTTAAAAGTTATTTTGACTTTACCTTCAGCATTAATGCCTGAATTTTTTGATAAGCTAAATAAAACAACAAGTGGAACTGCATTAACAAAAGATCTTGGTGAAGTTTAATTTTTTTATTTTCCATAAAATTTAAAAATATTCAAATTATTAAAAAGAGATTGGAGAAGAAAAAATAAATATTTATTAATTAACATATGGAAGAGATTAAAGAAAAAACAGAAAGAAGGGTTGTAGTTCCTGGAGAAATTGTTGTTAGTGGTTATGAGTATTTGCCATCTGAAGGTTGTATAAGAGAAGAAGAAAATATTATAGCTATAAGATATGGATTAGTTAATATAGAGAATAATTTAGTAAAAATAATTCCTTTGACAGGAGTTTATATTCCAAGAGTTGGAAATATAGTAATAGGACAAATAAAAGATATTGTTTTTAATGGTTGGATTGTAGATATATTTGCTCCACATTTGGCTTTTTTAGGAATAAATGAGTGTAATACATTTATAGATAAAGAAGACCTATCCGCTTACTATGATGTTAATGATATAATTATAGCTAAAATAAAAGCTATACAACCAAGAGCAATAACATTAACATTAAAAGAAAGAGGATTGGGAAAAATAAGTGAAGGTTTACTAATTAAGGTTGGTCCTGCAAAAGTTCCGAGGATAATTGGTAAGGCTGGAAGTATGATAAATACAATAAAAGAAGCAACAAATGCTAAAATAATAGTTGGGCAGAATGGATTAATATGGATTAAAGCTGATGAGATGGAGAAAGAACTTGCAGCTAAAGAAGCAATTGAACTTATTGCAGAAAATCCTTTATTAGATGGATTAACAGAAAAAATAAAAAAATTTTTAGAAGAAAAATTAAAAAAATAAAATGGTATATGAAAAAAGATTTGATGGTAGAAATTTTGATGAATTAAGACCTATAAGAGCAGAAGTTGGAGTAATAAATAATGCTGATGGTTCAGCTTTATTTGGTTTTGGTGATACAATTGCTATTGCAGCTGTTTATGGGCCAAGACAACTTTATCCTCAACATTTACAAAATCCTGAAAGAGCATTATTGAGATGTTATTATGATATGTTATCCTTTAGTGTAGCTGAAAGAAAAAAACCAGGTCCTTCTAGAAGAACAATAGAGATAAGTGATGTAACAACAAAAGCTTTAATGCCAGCTTTGATGCTTGAAAAATTTCAAAACTGTGTTATAGATGTTTATATTCAAATAATTCAAGCAAATGCTTCTACAAGAACAGCAGGTATTAATGCTGCGAGTATGGCATTAGCTCATGCTGGTCTACCAATGAAAGATCTTGTTGTTAGTCTTTCTTGTGGGAAAGTTGGGGATAAATTGGTTTTAGATTTAATAAAAGAAGAAGAAGATTATAAAGAAAATGGAAAAAAAATGGCTACAGATATTGCTTTAGCAATGCTTGCAAAAACAAAGAAAATATGTTTATTGCAATTAGATGGAGATATAAAGAAAGATGAACTTTTAAAAGTTTTAAATATGGCTAAAAAGGCTACTAATCAAATATATCAAGCACAAGTTAAAGCATTAAAAGAAATAAAATTTAAGCAAATATAAAATGGAAGTATCAAGGGTGATGAAAAAAACTTTAATAGAGTTAATTAAACAAAATAAAAGATTAGATAATAGAAAGCTAGATGAATTTAGAGATATAAATGTAACTTTAAATGTAAGTAAAAAAAGTGAAGGAAGTGCAATGGTTGAAATAGGAAAAACAAAAGTTATTGCTGGTGTTAAAATAGATATAGCAACCCCTTTTCAAGATTCTCCAGATGAAGGAATACTTATTGTTAATGCAGAGTTTTTACCTTTAGCTTATAGTGAATTTGAAGCTGGTCCTCCAGGAACAGAGGCCATAGAATTAGCTAGAATTGTTGATAGAGGAATAAGAGAAAGTAATTTTATAGATTTAAAGAAATTATGTTTAGAAAAAGATAAGTGGGTATATGAAATTTTTATTGATATTTATATTTTAAATCATGATGGAAATTTAATTGATGCAAGTTTTCTTGCTAGTGTTGCTGCTTTATTAAATGCTTTTCTACCAAAAATAGAAAAAAAAGATGATGGCTATAAAGTTATATATGGAGAAAAAACTAATGAAAAAATACCTTTAAAAGAAGAAATTCCATGCTTAATTACTGCTTATAAATTAGGAGATATAATTTTTTTTGATCCAAATTTAATAGAGGAAAATGCATCTGAAGCATTGGTTAGTGTAGTTTATACTTTTAATAAAGAATCAAGAATCCATGCTTTACAAAAATTGGGAGAAGGAATTATTGATGAGAAGGAAATAGAAGAAATACTAGCAAGAAGTGAAATTATTGGTAGAAATTTGATAAAAAATTTTTTAAGTAAAATAAAGAATTTATAAAATGGAAAAAGAAAATTACACAAAATATGAAATTGCAAGAATTATAGCTGCTAGAGCTTTGCAATTATCTATGAATGCCCCAATATTATTAAAAATACCAAAAGAAAAATTAGAAGAAATTAATTACGATGTAATAAAAATTGCTGAGATGGAATTTAATGCAGGAGTACTACCTTTTACAATTAGAAGACCACTTCCTATAAAACAAAAATTAGAGAAAATTAAAGAAGAAATTGGAGAAATAGAAGAATATCCAGAAGAAGCTGTAGAGGAAATGCTTGAAACTGTTGTGGAAGAAGAAGTAGAAGAAGAAATTAAAGAAATAGCGGAGGGAACATATGAAGAATAATTTTTATGAATATAAACTGGATAAAAGCTCATAAAATTTTAGACTCAAGAGGGAAAGAAACAATAGAAGTAATTATAAATTTAGATAATAAAATTTTTAAAGCATCAGCTCCAAGTGGAACTTCTAAAAGTAAAAAAGAAGTTAGAGATTTTTCTTTTAAAGGCATTAATTATAGTATAGAACTTATAGAAAAAATTGGTAAAGAAATAATTGATTATGGCATTAAAATTAATGAATTCAATGATTTAAAAAAAGTTGAAGATATAATAAAAAAGTATGATCCAACTAATGATCTTCATATTATAGGTGGTAATGCAGTTTATGCTTTAGAAGCAGCATTAATTAAATCTTTTTCAAGTGCAAATAATATTGATGTTTGGAGATTTTTATCAGATAGTAAGATAAAGCCCAATATAAGGCCTATAGGAAATTGTATTGGGGGTGGAAAACATACAGAAATTTCAAATAAGCCCGAATTTCAAGAATTTTTAGTTATACCTAAAACAAAAAAATTTTTTGAATCATGCTTTATAATGAATCAAGCTTATAAAAAAGCTAAAGAGATTCTAGAAAGGATGAATAAATTTGTTGGATTAACAATAGAGAATTCTTTAGTTGCGAAGATGAATAATGAGGAAATATTAGATTTACTTATAGAAGTTAAAGAAAATATTAAAGAAAATTTTGATATAAGCTTAGATATTGGCATAGATGTTGCTGCAAATAATTTTTTTGTTAATAATGTTTATGAGTATAAAACTAAAATGCAAAAATTAAGTGCATCTAGACAGTTAGAATATATTTACAATTTAATAAAAAAATATAATTTGTTTTATGTTGAGGATCCTTTTCATGAAGATGATTTTGAAAGTTTTGGAAAACTATTAAAATTAACTAACTCTCTTATTGTTGGTGATGATCTAACTGCTACAAATCATGAAATAATAAAAAAAGCTATAGAAAAAAAAGCAATTAATGCTGTTATAATTAAACCAAATCAAGTAGGAAGTTTAATAAAAACAAAAATGGCTGTTGATATTGCAAAAAAATATGGTATTAATTGCATAATAAGCCATAGAAGTGGAGAAACTATGGATGATTTTATAGCAGATTTAGCAATTGCTTGGAAAATTCCATTTATAAAAACAGGAATAATTGGGAAAGAGAGAGAAATTAAATTGAGGAGAATAATAAATATAGAAAAAATATTAAATTTTTAAAATATAGAAATATTATTTATTATGCTTGAATTTTTGATAAATCCAAAAAAAGCTGAGAAAAAACCTTGGGAAATGTTTTTTATAGGCTTATTATATTCTAGTTTGTCAATTTTATTAGCAAATTTTATTTTTGCAAAAAATGAAATTTTTAATAAATATTTAAGTATATTTATTATACTTTTTACAGTTATGTTCTGTTTGCCATTTGTTTATTATTTGATTTTATATGAAGAAAAAAAAGATATAAAAATAAAAAAAGAAAGAAAAATACTTAAAGAGCATGGTAAAGCTATTTTTGCTTTTATTTTTTTATTTTTTGGTTTAACTTTAGGATTTGCTTTTTTTTCTTTTGTTTTACCAAGAGATATTGCAAAATTAAATTTTGAAAGTCAAATGAATACTTATTGTAGTATTAATATGCCTTATGATATAAAAAGTTGTATAGATTATTTAAGTGAAGGAAAAATTTATTTATTAAGGCCAAATTTTTCTTTTTCTTTAATTAATAGATTTTTTTCTATTTTTATTAACAATCTTTTTGTTTTATTTTTTTGTTTATTTTTTAGTTTTGTTTTTGGTGCAGGTGCAATTTTTATAATTGCATGGAATGCTAGTGTTTTGGGTGTTGCTATTTCAAGCTTAGCCAAAACTAAAAATTTTGGCTTAGCAATTTTGCATTATAGCTTGCATGGAATTCCTGAAATGGCTGCTTATTTTGTTGGAGCCCTTGCTGGAGGAATAATAAGTGCTTCAGTAATACGACATGATTATAAAAGTAAAGAATTTTGGATTATATTGCAGGATAGTATTGATTTAATTATAATATCAATTTTATTACTTATAATAGCAGCTTTGATAGAAATTTTTATAAGCCCATTTATCTAGAATTTTTATGGAAATATTTATATCATTGATTATTTTTATTATTTCTTTTTTCTCTTGTTTTTTATTAACAAATATATGGATAAAATTAGCTAAAAAAAATAATTTAGTTGGCAAAGATATGAATAAATTTGATAAGCCATTAATTCCAGAAGCAGGTGGAATAGCAGTAGTTTCAAGCATTATTTTATGTATATTAATTTATATATTTTTGAAAGTATTTATATTTAAAACACAAACACATCTAATAGAAGTATTAACTTTAATTATTACATTACTTCTTGCTTGTTTTATAGGTTTTGTTGATGATATTTTGGGATGGAAAAAAGGATTAGGTGGATGGAAAAAAATTTTATTTACAATTCCTATTGCTATTCCTCTAGCAGTTATAAATGCTGGACATTCTATAATAAATATACCTTTCTTCGGCAATATAAATTTTGGTTTAATTTATCCATTAATTCTTATACCTTTAGCTATTATAGTAACAACAAACGCTTATAATATGCTTGCAGGTTATAATGGATTAGAAGCAGGATTAGGAATTATAATTTTTATTGTTTATGGCATAATAGCTTTAAAAACTAATCAATTTTGGCTTGCTTTAATTGCAGGGATAATTATTTTTTCTTTGATAGCATTTTTAATTTTTAATTTTTATCCTGCAAAAGTTTTTCCAGGAGATAGTTTAACATTGCCATTAGGCTCTCTTGTTGGTATTTTTTCTATTTTGGGGAATATGGAAAGAATTGGAATTATTTTGTTTATTCCTTTTATCATAGAAGGAATCCTAAAAGCAAGAAGTAATTTTAAAGCAGAAAATTTTGGCTTGCCTCAAAAAGATAATACTTTAAAAATGCCTTATAAAAAAATTTATAGTTTAACCCACTTAAGTTTATTTTTATTAAATAAATTTAAAAAACCAAGAGAAATTGATGTTGTGATTAGTATTTATATATTTGAGATTATTTTTGCTATTATTGCTTTATTAATTTAAAATTTTTAAAATTTAAAAAATTAGAAAAAAATGCAAGAAAGTCAAGAAGAAACAAAAACTAATGAAAAAATTGAAAGTGAAGAAAAAATAGAAAAAGCAGAAAAAATAGAAATTAAAGAAGAAAAAAGTGGGGAAGAAAAAACTAAAGAAGAAAAAATCGAAATAAAAGAAAGAAAAGAAAATAAATTAGAAATAATAAAAAATTTTTTAAAAAGATTTCAAACAATTAAGCCTAGTTATTTTTTTATATTGTTATTAATTTTAATAATTGGATTTACAATTTATATTAGAACCCAAAATATTCCTTATTTGAAGGATGTAACAACAGGAAATTATACTCTTGGTCCTGATCTTGATCCTTTTCTTTATTTAAGACATGCTCATGAAATTGTTGCAGGTAAGCTACAAGATCCCGATATGATGAGAGCAGCTCCTTTAGGCTGTAGTAATTATGCTAAAACAAACTTGATGCCGTGGGCAATTGTTGCAATTTATAAACTATTAGATATTTTTTTTGAACCACCAACAGCTAGCATAGAGTTTGCTGCAATAATAGCTCCTGTAATTTTTTTCTCGCTAACTTTGATTGTTTTCTTTTTATTTGTTAGACAAGTATTTAAGCCTATAACAACGAAAAATAAAGCAAATGCAATTGCTTTAATTGCAACAGCTTTTTATGCTTTTATGCCAGCTATGCTACATAGAACAACTGCAGGAATTCCAGAAATAGAAAGCTTAGGCATGCTTTGGTTTTGGCTTGCATTTTTATTTTTTACACTTGCATGGCAAGATATAAATTTAAAAAAACAAATAGTTTATAGTATTCTTTCAGGAATTTTTACTGGTTTAATGATTTATACTTGGGGTGGTTTTAGATATATTTTTATGACTTTTAGTTTAGCAACATTTTTAATATTTTTATTCCAGAAAGATAAATCGAAGAATTTAATAATATATAGCTTTTGGATTATTCCAGCTTTAATTTTTTCATTACTAAAGTTTGGAATTAAAATAACTTTAACAAATATAACTGATACTGGTTTAGCAATAGGAGTATTTATTTTATTAATTTTTGATACAGCATTAAATAAAACAAAAGTTTATGAAAAAATTAAAAAAATAAAATTGCCAGAGAGTATTATTAGCATTATTATTCTTTTATTTTTTGGAATTTTACTTTTATTAATTTTAAATCCATCTTCATTAATAAAAATTCCATCAAGAATTATTGAAGGAATGCTTTATCCTTTTGGTAGAGGGAGAATAGGCTTAACTGTTGCAGAAAATCAAGCCCCATATATTAGAGATGCAATTAATCATTTTGGTTTTTTATTTTTTATTTTTATTTTTGGTATTTTATTTATGTTTTATGAAGCAACAAGACATTTCAATAAAAAAGAAAAAATTTTGTTGAATACTTTTTTTATAATTTATATTATTACATTTATTTTTTCAAGAATATCAGAAGATAGCATATTAAATGGAACAAATTTCATCTCTATATTTTTATATTTTTCTGGCTTAATAATTTTTTTAATATTTTTGATTTTTACATATATAAATTCTTATAGAAAAGAAGATGAAAAAACAGTAGAAGATTTTAAAGCTATTAGCTTTTCTTATTTTTTAATATTAGCTTTTTCATTTTGGATGATGATAAGCTTGAGAGGAGCAATTAGACTTTTTTTTATAGTTTCACCAATGTTAATTTTACATTCTTCATTTTTATTCATTAAATGTTTTGATAAAATAAAATCTAAAGATGAATTTGAAAAATTTTTATGGTATTTTATTACAATTATAATTGCAATTTTTTTAATTTTAACTTTAATTTCCTATGTTAAAGCAACAAAATATGAAGCTAGAGCAACTGTACCATATGGCTATTATCAACAATGGCAAAAAGCAATGGCCTGGGTTAGAGAAAATACTCCTGAAGATGCAATATTTACGCATTGGTGGGACTATGGCTATTGGGTTCAAACAATTGGCGAGAGAGCAACTGTTCTTGATGGCGGCCATCCTGTAAACTTTTGGGATCATTTAATGGGTAGAGAAGTTTTAACAACTCCAGAGCCAGTCACAGCTTTACAATTTATGAAAGCACATAATGTTTCATATCTGCTTCTCGATCCAACTGATATAGGAAAATATGCTGCATTTAGTAGCATAGGCTCTGATGCAAGTGGTAAAGATAGATATAGCTATATACCAACTTTTATCATGGATGAAAGACTTACTGAAGAAAAGAGAAACTCAACAACTTATACTTTTATTGGAGGCTCATTGCTTGATGATGAATTAATAATTAATGACACAATACTTCCTGCTTTTTCTCATAATGCTATTATTGGTGGATTTAAATTGTCTATCGAAGAAGGAATAATTAAACAACCAGAAATTTTAATTGTTTATAGAGGAAAATTAATAAAATTAAATTTAAGATATCTTTATTATAATAAAGAGCTATATGATTTTGGTAGTGGTTTAGAAGGAATACTTTATATTATTCCATATTTCGACGGAGCTAAAATAAATAATATTGGAGCAGCACTATGGCTAAGCCCAAAAGTTGCAAGAGGCTTGTTTGCAAGGCTTTATTTGCTTAATGAAACTTTTAATAACAGCATTGTTCTTGCCCATCAGCAAGACGATTTAATAGTCGAGCAGCTTAAGCAACAAGTTAGCTTGAATAATGATATAATTTTGTTTAGAGGCTCATTGCTTGGGCCTATTAAAATTTTTAAGGTGAATTATCCTGAAAATATCAAGTTTTATAAAGAATATTTATTAACTAATGAACAATTTGGATGGAATGAAATCACTGGCCCTTTTGCACCATTCGATAATTTAACTAAAAATGAAAATAGCATTATTTCATCCTTGGCTTAAAAGTAAAGGTGGCGCAGAAAGAGTTATATTGGAATTTCTAAAAAATACAAAACATGATGTGGAAGTTTATACTTGGATTTATGATAGAGAAAATACATTCGATGAATTTAAAAAATTTAAAATAAATGTTATTGCACCAAAATTTGCTAAAAAACTTTCTAGGTATTATATTTTAAGAGGTTTATTTTTTTTTATGGCTTTATTTTCAAAGATTCCTTTAGAGAAATATGATGCTTTTTTAATTTCAACTGGTGGATTAGCAGAATTTGTCACATTTAAAAATTATATACCAAATAGAACATATGCTTATGTCCATACAATTTTAAGAGCAGCTTATAAAGAAGATATAAAATGGAATTTAAAATATAGATACAAAAATCCATTTAGTAAATTAGTTTATTTACTAGCTGCATATATTTACAAATTTTTTGAAAAAAAAGCATGGAAAAGAATCGATGTTGTTATTTTTAATTCTGAACTTAGTTTAAAAAGAGCAAGAGAGCATAATTTGATCAAAGGAAAAAAAGTGTACATAGTATATCCGCCAGTTAATATAGAAAAATTTAGAAAAATAAAAGTAAAAAGAGGCAATTTTTTTCTTTATCCAGCAAGATTTAATATGAGTAAAAGACAAGATATTTTACTTAAAGCTTGGGAAAGATTTGTTAAAAAATATCCAAATTACAAACTTATACTTGTTGGAAATATTGAAAATAAAAAATATTTTGAAAAAATTAAAAAATTAGTCAAAAATACAAAAAATGTTGAAATTAAGATTAATATATCTGATGAAGAACTATTAGAGCTATATGCTAATTGTCTTGCTGTAATTTTTGTTCCTTTTATGGAAGATTTTGGTATTGTTCCTTTTGAAACTGTTGCTGCTGGAAAACCATTAATTGCTGTTAATAAAGGAGGATATGTGAATCTAATAAAAAAATATTATAACTCAAATACTGTTTGGATAAAAGAAAATGAAAAAAATTTTGTAGAAAATATAATGGAAAGTTTAGAAAAATTCTTTAAAAAAAATCCTATTGGAAAAAAAATTTCTTTAATAGAAATAAATGATAAAAATTTTGCAAAAAAAATTGACTATATTTTAGAATGTAAAATTTAGTTTTAAAAAATGAAAATTTTAATGGTAAATGATATGATAGAATTTATAGGAGGAGCAGAAACATATTTTCATAATTTAAGTAAATCATTAAATGAAAAAGGATGTGAAATAATAACTTTATCTGAAGAACCAAAGAAGCAAGAAAATTTTAGTTATATAAAAAAACAATATTATTCCAAAATGTATCCTGATAGAAAATTTAAATATGCTATATCGAGATTTTGGAATATTTATGCTAGGAGAAAGATGAAAGAAATTATTAAAATCGAAGACCCAGATATTGTTCATTTTCATAATGTTTTTTCTAGGCTTTCCCCTTCAGTTATTTTTGAAGCAACAAAATATAAACCAACAGTAATAACAATTCATGACACTAGATTTGATTGTCCAAATTTTATGTATTTGGATAAAAACTTCAATGTATGCAATAGAACTTTTGGATTTAAATGCTTATTGGCTAGAGATGTATCTTTACATATC
>JAWAZI010000006.1:0-51279 GCA_038817835.1 Candidatus Pacearchaeota archaeon
TACATTCCTCTCTTGTTTTAATACCATAAGCCCTTCCTGCAATTCCACAGCATCCAAGTGCACAAGTTTGTTGGCTTCCCTCTTTTCCACCAAACTCTTCTATGCATGTTTTATATGGTACATTATGCTGACAATTTCCATCTTTTAAAACACAAGAAATAAGCCTACAATCTGATGGTCTATCTCTATATACACTATCATCACAATTGTTTCCATAAGTTTGTTGACATGTTTTACCATCTTTAGTTTTTATACACCATCCAAACATCTGTTGAGCATTAACATTTTTAGAAGAAAAACTTAAAGCAATTGAGAAATTAAACATTATTATTAATAATATAATAAATATAGCTTTAATTTTTTTAGATTTCATTAAAAATTAAATAAATATATTATTTAAAAAAATTTTGATTAAAATTTTAGTGAATATGCAACAACAAAATAAAAAGGGAATACTTCTTCTTTTGGCCTAAAAGGAATTGATTGAAGCATAAATATTCTTTGTTGATATGTTGGATAATTTTGTACTCTAATAGAAACATATTTTAATAAATCAGGATGTGATTGAACATATTTATCTGCATAATTAAACCATTGATTTCCATTAACTTCCATATTAACAATATCATTAGCAACTTCCCAAACTGCTTGAACATTTAAAGGCAATATTGCTTCTTTTTGCTCAATTTTTTGCTCAACTTTTCCAGCAAGAGTTGTTTTAGATAATAATAATGGCCAAGATATATTAATAAAAACATCATACGCTAGAGGCATAGCAACTATTTTTGGTGATGATAACTCATTTATATCAAAAAACTTTTTATAATTATCAAGTTTAACACAATCTCTAAATTTTTTCCATCCTTCAGCATCCATACATTCTTGTAAGCTTTTATTAAAAATTCTATCTAATGAAGGAAGATGATTAACAAAATTTTCATTAACTTTATAAACAATAATATATTTTTTTCCTGCAAAATCAACAAAACTTAAATCATTAACATTATAATAACCTCCTCTCTTTCCTATTTCTTCTAAACAATATTTAACAGTTTCTGATGCACAATAATTAATTGTATTACGCAAATTTTCACTTTGCTCAAATATTATTTTTTGTGCTTTTTCTCTACTAAAACCAATTCTAAATATATCAGGAAAAAGTAAATAAGCAACAATACCAGCAACAACAATAATCAAAGCTACTATAACCCATATAGCTATTTGAGCTTTTTGCATAAAAAATTAAAAAAAAATTATATATAAATTTTATTCCTCCTCTTCTATTCCTCTAGGAGCAAGTATAAAGCTTAATTTTATATCACTATCTTCATTAAAGAAATCTAACTGACAAGGATGGTCTGTTTTAAAGTTTATCTTAACCTTATCAAAAATCTTACTTGCTTTAATAAATTTCTCAAGATATTCTATGCTATACTTAGCTTTATCTTTTCCCTTTATCTTTGCTTCATCACTACCAAATTCTATTTCACTTTTATTTAATGTGCCAGTAGCATTTATTTTAAAAACTTCATCATCTGTTATAAAGCTGCAAGCATCTGCAATAATTGAACAATCTTCTATTGCATCTTTAAATAATTCACTGCTCATTTCTACAAAACTAGAAAAAGTTAGGTTAAGGCTTGGTCTCTCTTCTTCTTCTATATTTATCAAAGCTAGATTAAATCTTCTTCTTATACCATCTTTGCTATATATTTTAAAAACATTATCTTCTCTTTCCATAACAATATTTTCTGCTTTTTCTAATCTTTTCAAAACTTGTTTTAAATCATCAAGATTTATTGCTATCATTTCTTTCTCAACTTTATAATCTAAAAATGATGATTTTGGCATTTCTAATATTACCATAGCAACAGAAGCAGGATCTAATGCCATTATTTTCAATCCATTCTTATCAAATTGCAAATTTACTTCACTAACTAATTGACTTATTATGCTAATAATTTCGCTAAAAAATTTTGGTTTTAGTTCTACTCTCATAATAATATTTATGAATAATAAAGTTTTTAAACTTTACTTAATTAAAAAAAATTTATGAAAAAAATATTCATAGCTATACTAATTTTAGCAATTTTATTGATTTTTACTGGATGTGCAAAGCAAACTCAAAAAACAGAAACTGAAACAAAAACTACTAGTGACACAGGAGGAAAAAGTAATGATAAAAGTATCGATTTAACAAATATAAACACATTAAGAGATTTATTACTTTTAGGAAAAGGTATGATTTGTGACGTTAATACTGAATATTTTGGTAGAAGTTTAACATTGAAATATTACATAGCTCCAAACAAATATAGGGTTGAAGGAACAACAAATGATGGAAACTTTATAGTTATAAGACCAAATGATGGATATGTATATATGAAACCAATAATGCAAGGGCCTACACCATTTAACTGTGAATGGTTCAAAATTAAGGAAGAAAACCAAGTAGAAATTAACAAAGATGCCATTGAAACAAAAACAGGATCTGTAAATACACCAATAGAAAAAATAAAATGGAAATGTTATGAAACTGGAATAGACAATAGCAAATTTTTACCACCATCAAATGCATGTGATTTTGAAGAAATATTCAGCAAAATTGGTCAAAACTGGACACCAAATTTTGGATAATTATAAATATACTTAATTTTTTTTAATTTTATTTATTTAATTTTTTTAATTACTGCTTATATTTTTCTTAATTTCTTAATTTTTTAAATCTAAAAAATAATATTTAATATGGAAAAAGAAGAAATAATTAAAATTGCAAAAAAATATTATTCAAGAAATGATATTGCAAAAGCAATTTCAAGTTATGCAAAAAATAGAGAAATAGTTATTAAATATTATGATAAATTTGGAAAAAGACCAGACATTATAGAATACGCAAATGATGTAAAAGTTATAGCTGAAAAAAATGGTACAAGTTTTCATTGTTCTGTTGAATTATGGAAAGAACCATTAGCTTTAGCAAAAGAACTTAATGAAAAAGAAATTAACGAAAATAGAATCGGTTGGGATTTATTAATTGATATTGATTGCCCTTTTCTCGATTATAGTAAAGAAGCTGCAAAATTAATTATAGAAGCTTTAGAACTTCATGGAATAAAAAATTATGGAATAAAATTTAGTGGCAATAAAGGTTTTCATATTGTGATAAGCCATAAAGCTTTTCCTGAAAAAATAAAATTTAGAAATGAAGAAATATTAATAAAAGATTTTTTTCCTCAAGGCACAAGAATAATAGCAAACTTCATTGCAGATTTTATAGAAAAAGATCTAAGAAATGCTATATTAAGCTTAAATACTTTAGATGAAATAGCAAAAGCAACAAATAAAGAAAAAAAATCATTATTAATAAACAATAAATTTAATCCATACTCCATAATAACACTTGACTCAATGATAATGTCAAGTAGACATCTTTATAGAATGCCTTATTCACTTCATGAAAAAACAGGATTAGTAAGTATAGTAATAAATAAAGCTCAATTAAATTCTTTAAATTTATCTATGGCAAAACCATCATCAGTAATCATAAAACCTTTCATAAAAAATCCTAATCCTGATGAAGCAAAAGAATTACTAATAAATGCTTTAGATTGGCAAGATAATAATAAAATATTTATTGCAGAATTTGGAGAAGGAAAAATAGAATATAAAAAAGAATATGAAAAAATAAAGAAAATTAAAATAACAAATTTAGAAGAAGTTTATTGTGGATGTATTAAAAAAATTCTTGAAGGAATTAAGCAAGATGGTAGAAAAAGAGCATTATTTGTACTTATTACTTATTTAAGATCAATTGGAGTAGATTTGGATAAAATAGAAAAAATAATTTATGATTGGAACAAAAAAAATTATAAGGAATTAAAAGAAGGTTATATAAAAAGCCAATTGAATTGGTTTAAAAAGCAAACAAAAATAATATTGCCACCTAATCACGATTCAAATATTTATTATGCTGATATAGGCATATTAACTGAGGAATGTAAAAAATTTAAAAATCCATTATCTTATACAGCAGAAATTTTGAAGAAAAAAAGAAAATCAAAATGAAATTAATTAATATAAGTGATATTGCAAATTTTACTTTATGTCCTAGAAAAGTTTACTATAAATTAGTTTTAGGAAAAAAAGAAGAAATGAATGAAAAAATAGTATTTGGAAAAATAAAACATAAATTTCTTGAAGAAATAAATAAAGTTGAAGAAGAGATAATTAGCAATATCAAAAAAAATGAAAGTTATGAAAATATTAAAAAAAGATTTGAAGAAAAATATGAAGAAATAATAAAAGAAATAAATGAAAAAAATCAATCTATTATAGAAAAATTTAATTTAAAAGAAAAAATAAACAATGAATTAGCAAAAATAAAAGAAGAAGAAATAAAAATAAGAACAGCAAACATAAAAAAATTTGTAAAATTGGGTTTCTATGGAAATGAGTTATGGCAAGCTTTAATACCTAAATTTTTAACTGAAGTTGAGATAAGAAGTTTTGTTTTAGGGATAAAAGGGAGAATTGATAAAATAGAAATAAATTCTAAAGAAATTATCCCATATGAAATAAAATCTAGAGAATATAATAACAAAGTTTGGTTATCTGAAAAATTGCAGCTTAGTGGATATTCATTACTTATAGAAAGAAAATTTAATACAAATGTGGATTTTGGATTTTTAGAATTTAAAGATAAATTGGTTAAAGTTGAGATAAAAAATTGGTTAAGAGAAAAGTTAATTCAGTTAAAAGATGAAATATATGAAATTTTAAAAACAAAAAGCATTCCAGAACCTACAAAAAATAAAAATATCTGCATGAATTGCAATTTTAATAGTATTTGCTTTAAAGATAAAATTTAATAAAATAGAAAATATTTTAAATATTAAAAATTTCTATTTTTATGAGAAAAATTTTATCATTTTTAATTTTATTTTTTATCCTAGTTTTAAGTATTTCTTTTGCTTCTGCTATTATAAATGAAACAAAACAAGTTGATAATGCTTATAATTGGCTTGAAAATAATATAACAAAATCTGGTTGGCCAGAAACTGTTTTAGATCATGAAGCAGCTTTATTAGCATTAAGCTATCATGATGGATTAAGAAATAATGGAATAGCAAGTTTAAAACGAAAAGGTTATCCAACAGGAAATCCTTATTGTTGGGGTGAAAAGAAGGTAAATAATGAAAATGAATGTAAAATTAAAGAAACTGCAATAGCAAGCTTAATTTATGAAAAATTTAAATTAGATTATAGTAAAATAAATGAATGGTTACTAAATAGCTCAGATTTGTTTAGAGATATTTATTGGTTCATAGAAATAGATGTTGAAAGAAATTATAATGCAAGCTGTAGTGCAGAATATGATGGAAAAATAATAAATTTTACAATCAATAGAAATAAAACAATATCTATATTGCCTCCATCATCAAAGGAATGTTTAAATGTTTATAATAATTATTGGATATCAATAGATAAAACTTGTTATGATAAAAGTTTTAAAATAGTTTGTAATGTAGAAGAGAATAAGCCATATAAAATTAGTTTTCTTTATAAAGAGGATATTAAAAGTAATAAATGGTATAGCTCTAATTTTATTTATAGTTTAAATAGTGGGGAATATTTCGATATAACAATTAAAGATATATCTATATGCCTTAAAGATAAAACATCAAAAAGCTGTGATTATGAAGGAACTGTTATTGCAGCATATGTATTAAAAATAGAGGGATATGAAGAATATTCAACTTTAATGCCATATCTTATATTAAATAAAGATAAATTCTCAAATGTAAATAGTTATGCATTTCTTTATTTAATTACTGGAAATGAAGAATTTGGAAATATTATATTAAGAAACCAAACATCTCAAGGATTCTGGAAAATTAGTGGTTTTGGACAATTTTATGATACTGCAATAAATTCATATGCATTAAAAGAAAATTATAATATTAACTTCAATGAAACTAAAACAAAAAATTATTTATTAACACAACAAAATCCAGCCGGATATTGGAAATGTGGAGAAATTGGTTGTAAAATAATAAGAGATACATCTTTAATACTTTATGTTTTTTGGCCAAGAGCAATTAGTGGTGGTGGGGGAGGTGGCGGCACTATTCCAACTAACCAATGTGAAGAAAAGAGAGGTAGTTGTAAATTAATTTGTGATATAAATGAGATTGAATATACAATCTTAAACTATGTATGTGGAAATAATAAATGTTGTATTAATCCAATTTATCTAAATTGTGCTGACTTCGGAGGTGAAATTTGTGAAATTGATGAAGATTGTGTTAATGGAGAATTTGTAACTTCATCAGATTCTGAAAGATGCTGCTATGGTGGAGATTGTTTAAAAGCAGAAAAAAGTTGTGAAGATCAGTCAGGATATATTTGTGATAATGAAAATAAATTTTGTTTTGGAGAAGAATTACCAGCAAATGATACAAAAGGAAATGAAGTTTGTTGTGATGAACCTTGTAAATCATGTACAGATGGAGGAGGAAAAATATGTGGAAGTGATGAAATTTGTAAAGGTGATTTAAAGGGTGAAGTTTGTTGTATTGGGGAATGTGTAAAAAAAGAATGTGAAGGAGAAATATGTGATAAACCTGGTTGGAAGTGTGAAGGAAATTTAATTAATACTATTGAAGGTGAATGTTGTTTAGGAGATTGTATAAAAAGTTGTGAAGAAGAAGGTGGTGAAATTTGTAAACAAGGATATGTATGTAAAGGAGAAAAAATTAATGCTAGTGATATAAAAAAGGGTGAAGTTTGTTGTATTGGGGAATGTAAAAAGAAAGGTGGAGGGGCTTGGTGGTTAATAATATTAATAATTTTAATTATTATTATTGCTGCAATAATATATTTTGGATATAGAAAAGGTATATTCAAAATTAAACCTAAAGAAAAACCTGAAAAACCCGAAATATTTAAAGTTGAAACTCCAAAAATTAAACCTACCCCTATTCCAGCAATGCCAAGGCCATTACCAAAACCTATAACAATAAAACCAATGCCTCCTACAAAAATAGAATTACCAAAAGAGAAAATAGAAACAAAAAAAGAAGAAAAGAAAAAATCTAAAACAGAGGAAGAATTAGAAAAAACACTCAAAAAGATAAGAGAATTAACAAAATAAATTAAAAATGAAAAATTTAGGTATAGTTTTTATTTTTTTATCAATAATTTTTTTTATTTCTAGTTTTTTTATATTAAATCCTTCATTTACAGGATATAGTATAGATAGTAGCAATATAGAAATAAATTTCAATAAAAAAGAATTCTTAAAATATGAAACAATACAAATAGAAATAATAGGAGATATAAAACAAATAATTTCATCGCAAGATATTGTAATAAAAAGAGATAATTTAATTATGCCTGTAAACTTCTATGTAGAAAAAATTAATAATAATTTTTATTTTGCATATGCAACATTAAATCTTGATAAAGGAGATTATTCTATTGAAATAAAGATAAAAACAGCTAAAGGGGTTGAAGTTTATAAAGAAAAAATAAAGATTAAAGAAAGTAATAATATTTATTATATTTCATTGCTAAATTTTGTAAAAGGAAGATTAAAATATTTAAGCAATAAAGAAATAATTTATGTTTTCCAAGCATTAAGTGAAATTGATGAAAATTTAAAAGAAGAAGCAATAAATGAAATTGAAAAAAGAAATTTAAATGATTATGAAAAAGCATTATTTTTAGCAGTAATAAAAAGTGATGAAGCAAAATTAAATATCTTAAAATCAAAAATAATAAATTATTTTTTATCAATTCAAGATAATAATTTAGGAGATTATAAAGTTAATATAAAAACTAATATTAATTTAAGCTGTAAAATTTACGGTATTGATTATGCTATTAGTAATGAAAATAATATCTCTATAGAAAATAAATTTAATTCAAGTTTAAATTTATCATTTTATTGTTTTAAAATTTTAGATGGAAATATAACTAATATAAGTGAAAATGATCTAAATCTAGTTAATGCTTCATTAGTAAAAGAATATCTCGGAAATAAAAAAATATATAATTTAAATAAGAAAATAGAAAATAACAGTATTTTATTTAATATAGAAAAAGAATTTGGTAGCATAAACAATGATACAAAACTAACATCATTAGTTTTAATTGGATTTTATGAAAATAATATAAGTAATTTTATATATAGTTTTGAATGGTTAAAGAAAAATAAAAAAGGGATTATGGAAAATATTGCTTTAGCTATACTAAATGAAAGTGATGCAATAAATTATTTAATAGCTATACAAAATATAGATGGAAGTTTCAATAAAGAAGAAAATTTCAGTAAAGCTGAAATTACTTGTTTTGCTTATAAATCAGAAATACCAACAAAAGCAATTATTTATGATTGGGTTAAAAAAAATATAAATGAAATGAACATAAATGACAAATCGATATGTCTAAACTTTGTTTTAAAATTTGATGATATTATTAGCATACTTCCTGGAATAATAAAAACTGAAAGTGGAAAAGATTTTGATATTTATTTAAAAAATTATGGAATAAAAGAAATAAATGTAACATTAACAAATATTTTGCTTGATTTAAATTATACAACAACTTTAGAAAAAGATAAATTAAAAAAAATAACAATAACAACACCAAGTATAAATTATGATAAACCATATTTATATGACAAAATATCTTTAGTATATGGAGAAAAATCTTTTATTGTGCCAATAGTAATATTTATTAAACAATCTCAAGTTAAAGAAACAAAAATAAATGAAAGTGAAAGTAAAGAAATAATTATAAATCAAACTCAAAATGAAACAAATGAAACTTTCTCATTTTTAAATATATTTTATATAGAGCCAGATAAAATTTCATTAACTATTAACAAATCAACAAAATTAAAATTAAAAATAAAGAACATAGTAAATGAAACAATTAATGATATTATAATAAGTTATTCTGCATCTCTCTATGATATAATTGATAGTATAGAACCAAGTATGATAAATAGTCTACAGCCAAATAAAGAAAAAGAGATAGAAATAAATTTTGATATAAATAAAGCAATATTTCAAACTTATAGTGGAAAAATAAATATTGAAGGAAAAATAAAAGAACAAAAATATTATGCAGAAGTTAATGTAGAAATAAACATATCAAAAGTTGATAGTTTAAAAAATTGTAACGAACTTAATGGAAACTTATGTAAAACTAATGAAAAATGTGAAGGAAGAATAGTATCAAGTCTTCAGGGTCAATGTTGTTTAGGAAAATGTGTTAGTCAAAAGGGATATGGAAAAGTATTAGGAATTTTATTTTTGATATTTGGTATATTATTTTTAATATTAGGAATTTTATTCTTTTTGAGAAAAAAACCAAAAAAAGAAAAAAAGATTGAGGAAGCAATAAAAAGAATACAAGAAAAAGAAAAATTAAAATTTAAATAAATGCTATTAATTTTTTAATTACTTTTTTTTATTTTTTCTTCTAGTTCATTAATTTTTTTGATTAAAATTTCTCTCTCTAATTTTAATTTTTTAAAAACATCATCATATCTATGCAAAGTTGCTAAATAATCATTAACAAAAGCATTTATTTTTGAAAGATTAAACTTTATTTCTTTTGGTTCAATTATTTCTATACTTGAAGGCATTGTATCTATCATAAATCCTAGTAATACTTCAATATCTTTAAAATAAAACTCTGTTTCTGCAACAATACTATAAAGGTCTTTAACTTTTTCTATTTCTCTAACAGGAAAAATTTCTTTTTTTATCAATTCTACATCTTTTTTATCTTTAATTCTATCTAAAAAAACATTCATAACTTTTTCAATGTAATCAGCAGGTCTACCAATTATCTCATAAACAATAATTGCTCTTATTGCTCTTTCTTTTATTTTTCCCATATGAATAAAATTATTATAACTTTTTAAATATAATTAATAAAATCAAAAATAAAACTAAAAAAACTAAAAAATAAATAATTTTCTCTGAATTTTTTATTGTTTTACTTTCATATATAATTTTTTTAACTTTTATTTCTTTAACTTCTTCCTTCTTATTAATAAAAACATTAAAATCAAATTCATTTAATTGGCCATCTTCTTGAAGAACATTTATCTTTAATTTTGAATAACCATAAAAATTTTTTATTATTTTATCGTATAAATTTAATTCGACAATTTCATTTTGATTAATAAATACTTTAACATAATTTTCATCTTTGCTATTTTCACAAGAAATACATTCATCATTAGAATAAACATAACTCCAAAGATAGAAATTTTTATCTTTATCTTTATTTTTTATTTTTACTTTTAAAATTACATCATCATAAATATAATTATTAAAATAAAAATATATATCAAAATTTGAAAAATTAAGCCATTTTTCTTCTTCTTTTTCTTCTTCATTTTCTTCTTTATTTTCTTCTTTATAATATTTTGGTTCTTCCTCACTTTTATATTTATCTTTAACAAATATTTCTTTTTTATCAACTTTATCAAGTCCTTCAGCAATCAAAATATAATTTTTACTGCTGTTTATTTCGTTAATTTTAATCGGTAATGTAAAAAAATATTCTTTAAATTTTTCATTTGCATAAAAAATTGTTTTCTCACTTATTTCTTTATTATTTTCTTCATCATAAATATAAACATAAACTGCATATTTCCTAGTATTACCTCTATAAACTTTTAATTTTACTTTTATTATATCTTCTTCTTCGCAATTTTCTGGATAATCTAAAATTTCTAAATAGCTAATATTTGATATATTTTCATTAGTTTCTTCTTTTATAGAAAAATTAACAATATTAACAGGAAAAAAATAATTAACTATATTTTTTATTTTTATTTCTGCAATAGCCAAACCATTATAATTGCTGTTTATTCTCAAAATAAATGTTTTATTTGATAAATTTACCGAATAAATATAATAGTATGTTGATCTCCAAGAATTATTATAATATATTTGGCTTAATCTTTCATTGCTATCATTTGTAATTATATCAATTTTTACATCATAAAGTTTAGTTTTATCTTTTGCATCTATAAGAACAACAAATTCTTTATTTTTATTTAAAATATTTTTTGGTATTTCTACAGAAAAATTTTCTTCTTGCTCGCAATAATTTTCTTCTCCTGGAGTTATCTTACATTCTTGCCATTTCAAATTAATTAATTGTAAAGAATTTCCTTTATCAACACTTTTATTATAACAAACAAAATCAACTAATAAATTTGAATAATAAAGAAAAATACAATCACCATCATTATTTAAACCATTTCCAATTCTTGTACCATTAACTACATAAATAGTAGCATTAACATTTAAATAATTACTTTTATTTGTAGTAATCAAAAAATAATTTGAGTTAACAAACTTATATAAAGTAAGATTATTACATTTAACAAGATCACAAATTAAAAAATTGGATAAATTAAAATTTTCATAAGCATAAAGCTCTATATATTCATCTTCATAAGTTTGATTTATTGGATTAAAATTTATTTCATTTATATTTAAAGCAAAAGAATTTCTTAAATAGAGAAAAATAAATAAAAATATAAATAAAAATTTAATCCCAAACACCATAAATTTTTGTTTTGCAATTGAAGCATTTTCCATTTTTAATATTATTCTCAACTACATTAAAACCTATTCTTTTAATCAATAAAGATTTACATTTATGACAATAAGTTGAATTTGTCTCTAAATTTAAAATATTTCCTGCATAAACATAATATAAACCTTTATCAATTGCTTTTTTTCTAGCTTTTATCAATATATTTTCAGGAGTTGGTGAAAGATTTAAAAGTTTATAAGCTGGAAAAAATGCGGTAAAATGAAGTGGTACAAATTTACCTAATTTATAAACAAAATCTATAATTTTGTCTATATCCTCTTCTTTATCATTTAATGTTGGTATAACCAAATTTGTTATTTCTGTCCATATATTATTTCTAACTAAAAATTTTATTGTTTCCAAAACAGGCTCCAATTTTCCATTACAAATTTTTTTATAAAATTCTTCTTTCATAGCTTTCAAATCAATATTTGCTGCATGAATATAATTAATTAATTTTTTTAGTGGTTTTATATTAATATAACCATTACTAACAATAACGTTCTTAATTTTTTTCTTCTTCGCAATTTTTGATATATCTAGCATATACTCATAAAATATTGTTGGTTCTGTGTAAGTGTAACTTATAATTTTTATATTTCTGTTCTCTGCTTCTTCTACAATTTTTTCAGGTTCAATAAAGGATATTTCTGATATATCTGCATTTGAAAATTCGTGACTAATTTCATAATTTTGACAATGAAGACAAAATAAATTACAACCGAATGTTGCTATACTTAATGTTTTATTTCCTGGAAAAAAATGATATAATGGTTTTTTCTCTATTGGATCAATAGCTATGCTACATGGTTTTCCATAAACCAAACTAAATAATTTCCCATTAAAATTTTTTCTAACTCTACATTTCCCAGTTTTTCCATCAGCTATTATACAAAAATTAGGACATAACTCACATTTAACAATTTTATTTTTCAATTTTTTATAAAATAATGCCTCTTTCATTCTATTTTTTTACCTTTATTTATATCACATATAAAAAAATTTCCTGAATTTTCTAAATTTTTTATCTCAAAAATATACCATCCCTTTCTATAAAAATTTACTATTATTAGTGGCTTTGCACCAAATTTTTCAGAAAATTCTATAAGTTGATCAATTTTTCTTTTATCAACATATATTTTATTTTTTTTTCCAGATTTTACTTCTATAGCTAATTTTTTCTTTTTATTTCCAGCAACAAGATCACATGCTGGCATAGTTGTAGAACCACTTCCAGCAACTCTTACAACAGAAAAACCTTTCTTCCATAATAAATGAAATAATTCCCACTCTTTTTTATATCCTTTTCTCATTTGTTATATTTTTTAAGCAATCTTCATAATCTTTAGTTTTTTGCCATTGGCATCTAAAATTTATACATTTACATTTAGAAAATTTTAAACATCCATACTCTGGTTTCCATAAACATATGCTATATAATGGTTTATTTGCACATATTTCTCCATTACAACCTGAAATAATACAATCAGAATCTTTAACACAAAAATTTTCATCCCTAATACAACCAAAGAATAATATAATAACAAATAATAAAATAAATAATAAAATAAACAAAATAATTTTTCTCATAAATTTTATTATCTAAATTTTTTATAAAATTTTTTATAGATCATAAGCCATTATTGTTGTTCTATGATTTGCTCTTGCCCTTTCTGCTGCTTTTTTTATAATTTCCTCAACAATTTTATTTAAAGCCATTGCAAAATCGCTAGCTATTCTCATCCCCTCTGGCAATACTTTTTTTATATTACTTTTAACTATCAATTCTCCTGCCATAAAATATTAAAAAATAAAAATTTTAAAAAATTATTATTAAAAAAATGAAAAAAGGTCAACTTACAATTTTTATTATAATTGCTATAATATTAATCTCTATAATTTTTATAATTTTTTATATAAGAAAAGAACAATCTAGTAAATTAGAAAAAGAAATAAATTTGATTAATAATTATATTAACTTTTGTCTTGAGAAAAAAAGTGAAAATATAATAATAGAAATAGCAAAAAATGGTGGTTATTATAAATTTGAAAAAAATTATATAAATTTTTTAAATGAGAATGGTGTATTTTATTTAAAAGAAAATAATTCTTATGTTCCAAATAAAACATTTGTAGAAAATCAAATAAATTTATGGTTAAATGACGAATTTGATGAATGTTTAAAAATTGAGAATAAAAATATAATAAAAAAATATTGTAACATAAAAACAGAACTGAATAATATAACAAAAATTAACTTCGATTGTGATATAAATTTTTTTATAAATGAAAAAATCTATAGATTAAAAAAATTTGAAGTAAATTTGAACATAAGTTTAATTCCTTTTATAAATGCTAGTAAAGAAATTGTAGATATTTATAATAATACTATACCTGGTTATATATGTATTGAATGCTTAAATGAAATAGGAGAAAAGTATAATTTAAATATAACAGTTATACCAATAACAAAAGAAATTTATGAATTAGAACATGTTTGGTTTTTATTAAACTCTAGTCAAAAAATAAATAATAAATTTTTAATATGGAGGTTTGTTACAGAAATAAAATGAAAAAAATAATATTAATTTTTTTATTTATTATTTTAAATTTTTTATTTGTAATAAGCCTTTCTAGCGCAAAGGATTTTAAATTTTATATTTGTAATAAAAGACTTTGTGGAAGTTTTGAAACAGATTGTGTATCTGCACATAACATATGCACTTCAATAGCTGCAATTTGTGCTGAAAAATCAATTTCTAATTGTATATGTAATATAAATAATTTAGATATAGGAAAATGTGAAGTAGTATTTATAGACTCAAAGATAAATCCAAATTATATTCTTAAATCAGATATATATCCACCATTAAATTTAGAAAATCTAGCCAAATTTATGGAAATTAATAATGAAATTTTTGATTTTTATAGAGATATATTCAATGATATAGATGATATTAATATAATAATTAATGAAAAAAAAGAAATTAAATATATTAAAATCGAAGGAAAGAATGTAAACTATCATAAATTAAAAATATTGAATCAATTTACTCCTTTTTATATATCTACAAAATATAGCAAATTAATTAGCAATAAATATGAAATTTTACTTATAGTTAAAAATGGTGGTGAAGTAAATTTTTCTGATGATTTTTCGAATCTAAAAATAAAAAATATTGGTTATAGTAATATAAATATAACATTAAAAGGATATTGTGAATTTATAGCAATTGGAAAAAATAAAGATTATGGCTTCTGTATAGAAGTTCCAAAAGAAAAAGGAATGATAAATTATAATTATGTATCATATCCTATTGATATAAATTGTTCTTTTAGTGAAATTGATAAAGCTTTATTATCTAGTAATGGAGAAGGACTTGATCTATTCATTTATACTAGAGGGGATATTAATATAGATTGCTTAAGAAAAAGAAAAGTTAAATGTAGGTGTAGTAGCATATTATCTTTCTTAGATAAAATTTTTAATTTGGGTATTTGCTTAAATAGAATAAATTTATACACATTAGAAGTAGGCTACTTTGATACTAATAGTAAAAAATTTGTAGAAGTAATTAAAAATAAAGATAACAAATTTTATATATGCATGAAATGTATGCCTTTTGGTGGAGAATATGAAATAGAAGATCTAAATATAATACCTGAAAAAAATAGCGTTATAGAAAAAAATGTAAAAATTTTATATCCAAACAAAAAAGAAGATATTAAATTAAGTTAAATTATTCTTCAAAACTTTTATTTAATTTTTCTTTATAATATAAAAATTTTTGTTTATATTCTACTTTTTTTAATGAATCTTTTTCTGTTTGAAATAAATATTCGTATGCAGCTTTTTTATAAGCCAAAATAGGATCTCCAATCAAACTTATTGCTCCTTTCTTTTTTTTAAATTCTAATTTATCTATCATATCTATATATTTTTCATCTCTAGTTTCTATAATTTTTTTAAAAATTAATTCTTTTGCTATTTCAAAATTTTTTTCTTTAAGTGATATAGCCAAAATTATATCATCTAAATTATTTAATTTTTTACTTAAACTTAAAACTTTTGAAAGTTCTTTCAATTTTAATATATCATCATAATAATTCTCAATTAAATAATTAGGAGCATCCTTTAACTTATTATATAAAGATTCTCTTTCTCTATCAACCAAATTAATTAAATTTTTATCTTTCAAAATATCTTTCATTTCTTCATACTTAACAAAAAGAAAATAATTACGTTGAGCTTCATTTATAAGTTCATGTACTTTTGCTAATTTTTCTCTTTTATTTTTATAATCTAAAAATTTATATGCACAAATAAAAGAAACAAAAAGTAAAAATAAATTTATAATTTGTTTTATTTTCATAAAATTATAAATATATTTTAAATTTATAAATTTTTTGCTACTATAAAATGAAAAAAATTAATATTTTTTTCTTAAGTGTGGAAAAAGAATTACTTCTTTAATAGAATCTTTCTCAGTAAAAATCATAACAAGCCTATCAATACCAATACCAACTCCTCCACAAGGAGGCATACCATATTCCATTGCCTCAACAAAATCATAATCAACTGGCCAAATCTCATCTTCTTTAATTCCTTTTTTTCTTGCTTCTTCTTGTTTCTTAAATCTTTCTGCTTGATCTATTGGATCATTAAGCTCACTATAAGAATTTGCTATTTCAGTGCCTCCTATAAATAGCTCCCATCTCTCAACATAATTTTCCTTAGTTCTATGTTTTTTAGTTAATGGACTTATATCTATAGGATAATCAAATATAAATGTTGGATTTATTAAATTAGGTTGTATAAGTTCTTTAAATAAAGCATCTATCAGCATACCTCTTGTTAAATTTTCTGAAATTTCAATATTATAATTTTCACAAATTTTTCTTAATTCTTCATCACTCAATTTATCTATATCAAGATTTGCATATTTCTTGAAAGCTTTTTGCATTGTTAATTTTTTCCATTTTGTTAAATCAATTTCTTTTCCTCTCCATTTAACTTTTTTTATTTTTAGTTTTTTCATTATATATTTTATCATTTTTTTAGTTAGTTCTGCCATATAGTTATAATCTCTATAAGCTTCATAAAATTCGATCATTGTAAATTCTGGATAATGAGTTGAATCTATACCTTCATTCCTAAAATTCTTCGCAATCTCATAAACTTTCTCAAAATTTCCAATAATCAATCTTTTTAAATATAATTCAGGACTTATTCTTAAGAAAAAATTTTGCTTTAATTCATGAAAAAATGTTGTGAATGGTCTTGCAGCAGCTCCACCATGAAATTCTTGAATTATTGGAGTATCAACTTCGATATAGCCATGAGCATTTAAAAATTTTCTAATCAAATTTATTATTTCTGTTCTAATAATAAAAACTTTCTTTATTTGAGGATTAGAAATTAAATCTAAATACCTTTTTCTATATCTTTCTTCTACATCTTTTAAACCATGCCATTTTTCTGGTAGAGGAATTATTGCTTTTGAAAGAATTTCTAAATATTTTGCCATAATACTAATCTCTCCTCTTTTTGTTCTATATGGAACTCCTTCAATACCTATAAAATCACCAATATCTACATATTTCACAAAAAAATCTAGAAAATCTTTGCTGTAATTTTTCTCAAATACTATTTGCAATTTTCCTTTATCATCTAAAATATGACAAAATGCTATACTTCCTAATTCTCTTTTTGAAATAACTCTACCAGCAACTCTTAAATTATCTTTTCCTAACTCATTTTCTTTTAAGTTTTTATATTTTTCTAAATCTATACTATATGCATTTCTATCAAAAGAATAAGGATAAGGATTAATTCCTTTATTTCTTAACTCTTCAATTTTTTTTAATCTCTCTTTTTTTATTTCATCAAGCCTAGCCATAAAAGAAATTATTTTTTAAAATTAAAAATATTTCTAAATACCTCTCCTATCTAACTCGTTATGGAGTATAGCTATTGCTTGACTAGCAAAATATGTAACATTTCCTAATGATATTGCTATAGAAATTTTTTTAATTCTCTTTTTTTCTTTTTTTGGTAATCCCTTATGATCTCCTAAAACAAAAATTCCATCTTTCTCTATATCAACTTTTCTTATGTCTATACCATTTTCATCAAGTAAATAAATTTTTCTACCTTCAGAGAATTTTTCTTCTAAGAATTCTATTAAACTTTTTTTCTCTATCCAACAATCATGCAAAGCTTCAACTCGCTTTCCTTGTTTATATTTAAAAAGCATTATTTTTATTATTTTACTAATATCCTTTTTGCTTAAAGGAGCTTTACTTCCTATCTCTAAATGCTTTGGAGGGTCAGGAGGACCATAAAAAAATAAATGCAACTTTACATCTTGTCTTCTTGCATTACTAATAAAAAAACTCATTATAATAGCATGACAAGCTATATCAAGCCTTCCTGCTTTCATTAAATCTTTGAAATTGCCAGTAGTCCATGCTTTTCTGCTAAAATAAACTATTTCTCGCATTTTTTTAAATTATAATTTAGTTATAAATTTTTTAATTGATAAACTTTTCAATATTTAATTTTAAAAATTATTCAATACTTTTTCTTACGAATAATATAAAGAATTATTGTCACAATTATTATAATTAAGATTATAATCAAAATTATCCATGGCCATATAAGCTTTGGCTTTGGTTTTTCTGCTTGTTGTTCACTCTCTATGCTAGGCTGTTCCTCTCTTTCTTTTAATTCTCTTAATAGCAAGAACGCTTTACCATTTTCAATCTTTTCTAGCAAAATTTCAAGCTCAGCAAGATTATTGCCATCCAAATCAATTTGCTCTGCTTGGCCCATAACTAAATCTATTCTTATAGGACTGCTCCAGATAAACAAGATTGCTCTATTTGATTTTATTTCACCTATCTGTCCTATATGCTCTTGCCCTTTAACCCTAAACCTAAAAACATAGCCAGTAGTTCCTCCACATTCTTTGCCTTCTCCAATATCCCCTAAATCCTCGCTCACATTTTCAGGCGGCTCACTAGGAGCAGCACAATCTTGTGAACAATTCAAGTAACTCTCATTCAAATTGCATATTCCATCTCCACAAACAGAAGGCATTCCTCCGCCACCACCACTACCAGCTCCACCTCCGCCAGCTCCTCCACCACCGCCTCCAGCTCCGCCACCACCTCCTGCACCACCACCGCCGCCGCTTGTAGAGTAGAATGTCAAAGGCAAATAATCGACATTATCTGAGTCCAGAGTATAGCTTGAATCACAAATTCCATCTCCATCGTTATCAGTGCAAGTTTCACTAAATCCTGTTCCATCAGGCTTTGCCCAAAAATTTCCGCCAAGATAAGGCCCACCAACTATGTTTGTTCCAGGCGTCTTTGTTGTATTCCAGTTATTTATATTTGTTCCCTCAAAATAAAAGTTATTTGTGTTGTTAAAGAAGTTATTATAAATGTTATTGTTTGATGAAGAATCTAAACGAATTCCATATAGAGTATTTGAACTAACAATGTTATCTGTCAAATTATTGTTTAATGAAGAAAATAAAAAAATTCCATAATAATTATTTGAGCTTGCAGTGTTGTTTGCTAGGATGTTGTTTGATGAAGATCTTAAATAAATTCCATAATAAAAGTCAGTAATTACACAATTTTTTATTGTGTTGTTTTGCTTGCCATATAAGTAAATTCCATAGTCTGTGCCAGAATCATCTCCATCAATGTTATAGCCTTGGCAATCAAAAACTTTGTTGCTGAAGTTTATTGGATTATTAATACAAGTGCCAACAAAATCTGTTATGTTTGCTGTTAGCAGAACTTCCGTGCAGCTCGCATTATTTAATGCATTCGTGCAAGCCGTACAGTTATTACACTCGCATATCTCAGCATATATTAATGAGCTTGTAAAAACAAAAAGGATTATAATAGCTAATAAAAATAAAAAAAATTTAGTTTTAACCTCTTTTTTCATAGCTTTTTTCATAATTTTATTTATTTTTAATTTTGATATATTTTGTTAATATTTTATTTAAAATTTTTAAATTTTTTGAATAGATAAACTTAAAAAAATATAAAGCTTTAATCTTAATGCCGGGGTCGCCTAAGTGGTATGGCGCCAGCCTGCTAAGCTGGTGGGCGTATGCCCGTGCGGGTTCGAGTCCCGCCCCCGGCGTTGAAAAATGAGAATTAAAAAATGAAAAAAGAAAATAAAAAATCAAAGATAATAATTGTAAGTTTAATTTTATTAATTATATTACTCATCACAATATTATCATTATTTTTAAATATAAAATCAAAAGAAAAAGTTAAATTTTATTTAATAAGAATTGAGGGTCCTATAATGACTAGTGGTGATTTTTATTTTTATAAAATTACAAATGCAGATGAAATATTAAAAGAAATTGAAAAAGCAAAAAATTATGATGGAATTTTACTTTACATAAACTCAAATGGTGGATCTGCAAGTGCAAGCTTCAAAATTTTGGATGCATTAAAAGAATATAAAAGCATGAATAAAACAATAATTGCATTTATTGATGAAGCAGGACTTAGTGGAGCATATTTAATTGCAAGTGTTGCTGATAAAATTTATGCTAATAGAATAAGCTTAATTGGAAGTATAGGTGTTATTGGAAGTTATTTAGAAATAGCAGGATTATTAGAAAGGTATAATATAAGTTATGTAAGAATTGTTAAAGGAGATTATAAAGATATTGGAAGTCCACTCAAACATATAACTGAAAAAGAAAAGGAGATTCTTGAAAAGAAAATAGAAATAATTTATAATGAATTTATAGAAGAAGTAAGTAAAAACAGAAAATTAGATAAAGAAGAAGTAAAAAAAATAGCAAATGGTGAATTTTTCATTAGTAATGAAGCTTTAGAATTAAAATTAATAGATAAAATTGGAAATATGAAAGATATTAAAAATGATATTGAAAAAGAATTAAATAAAAGTTTAGAAATAATTGAAGTTAGAAAACCATCAAGCTTCTATGAAGAATTAAAAAAAATTATTTCATTTAGTTTTTATGCTATTGGTTATGGAATTGGTAATTCTATAAAAAATTATAATCCAAATATAGAATTATGAAAGCTTATTAATTCTTATTTTTATTTTTTTATCTTTAATCATAAATTCTTTCTCAAACTCAAATTTCTTTTTACTTTCTTTCTCTAAAATATCAAAAATTTTTGCATTAACTCTTTCTTTTATAAATTTTATCCAATTATACTTTAATAAAAGCTCTTTCATATTAGTATCTAAAACTAATTCAAGTTCTATTATATTTTCCCTAACTAATTTTAATTTTTTTCTTGAATCCTGAATATTTCTTGATATTTCTCTAGCTAAACCTTCTGCAAATAATTCATCGTCCATATCTTTACTTAAATCTACCCATATATTATCTAATTTCTTTGCTTCTTTTGTGATATTTTTTACTTTATCAACAATTATATTTTTAACATTAGTTTGCGATTTTAATATTTCAACAAAATCTTCAATATTAATATTTTCATCTGAAAAAATAAACAAGTTTCTTAATGGCCATCTCAAATTTATTTTATTTTCAGTTCTTATAGCTAAAGCTATTTCTATAATTTTATTAATTAAATCAAAATTTTTTTCAAGATTTTCATTTATTTTATCTTCTTTATATTTTGGCCATTTCTCTAAAACTAAACTTCCATTTTCTATTTTTCTCCATAACCAATCCGAAAAAAATGGTGATACTGGATACAAAAGTTTCAAAATTATTTTTAATATTTCTTTAATTAATAATTTTTTATTTTCAGCTTTTTCTCTTATCAATTTTATATAAGTTCTAGAAAAATCATTTAAAACAAAATCGTAAAGATTTCTCAAAGCAAGATTAAACTCAAAATTTTCAAGATATTGGGTATATTCTTTAATTAACTTATTAACTTTAGATAATATCCACCTATCTTCTATTTCTTCATTAAATTTTTCTGCAGGTCCTAGTTGACTATAAAAATTATACAAATTATATAATACATTAAAAAATTTCATAGGTTCTTTATAGATATTATCAAGATTAACTAATTGAACAGTATATGGAGGAGAATCGTAAAGTAAATAAAATCTCAATAAATCTGCCCCATATTTTTCTATAGCATCTTTAGCATAAATTACATTACCCAAGCTTTTACTCATTTTTTGTCCCTTAGCATCAAGAATCCATCCAACCATCGAAACACATTTATATGGTGATATATTAAAAGTAGCTACACCTGAAAAAAGTAAAACATAAAACCAACCTCTAATTTGATCTTGTCCTTCACTAATTCTATCTACAGGCCATAAATTTTCAAACAAATTATTATCATAATAAGGATATCCTAAACTTGCCCATGGTGCTATACTTGAATCGAACCATACATCAAAAACATAAGGGACCCTTTTCATTTTACTTCCACAAACATCACATAAAAGTTCTACATCTGAAGCAGAATGTAAATCAAAATCTATAGGAATAGGATTATTTGCTTTTATTGCTTCCTCTCCAAGTTGTTTTAAACTAGAGATAACTTTAACTTCTTTACAATTTTTATTTTCACATTCCCATATAGGTATAGGAATCCCCCAATATCTTTGTCTACTAATATTCCAATCTTCTGCATTAACAACCCAATTAATCATTCTCTCTTTAGAAAACTCTGGTAACCATTTTACTTTTTCTATTTCTTTCAACATTTTTTCTTTTATAGGTTTTATACTAACAAAATATTGTTCATTTAGCTTCACTATTAAAGGTGTTTTACATCTCCAACATACAGGATATTTATGATCAATATATTCAAAATAAAGTAGAGAATTATTTTTTTCTAAATAATCTATAATTTTTAAATCAGCATCTTTAACATATATTCCTTTAAGCCAACCAGCATCTGAAGTAAATTTACATTCATCATCTAAAGGAGAAATAATTGGAAGATTATAATATTGACTAATTTCATAATCTGTTTTTCCATGTCCTCCAGCTGTATGAACAACTCCGGTTCCCTCACTAAGATTTACAAAATCTTCAAAAAGTTCTTTAACTTTTATAGCTTTTTTAGCCGCTGTTTTACTTGCAACTCTTTCTTTTAATAATTTTATGCTTGGTATTAATGTATGTATTTTTTGATTTTCTTTTTTCATTTCTTCAAGTTGTTTTTGTATAGGTAAATCTAATACAGGATAATAACTTAAACCAACAAGATCTTTACCTTTTATTTTATCAATAATATTATATCCATAACCTATTTGTGTTAAAACATCTATTCTATCTTGAGCAATTAAAACATTTCTTCCATCACTTAATTCAACTAAAGCATAATCTGTATCATCCCTAATAGCTAAAGCAACATTACTAACTAAAGTCCATGGTGTAGTTGTCCAAACAAGAATATAAGCTTCTTTGTTATTAATTTTTTCTTTTAATTTAAATAAAACATATATACTTGGGTCTTTCAAAGTTATATAGCTGTCTGTAATTTCATAACCAGCTAAAGAAGTTTGACAATGATTACAATAATGAATTGGTTTATAACCTTTATATACTAAACCTCTTTCCCACCATCTTTTAAAAGTCCACCAAGCACTTTCAATATAATAATTTTCATAAGTTAAATAAGGTTGTTTTAAAAAATAAAGAAGTCCGGCATTCTTATAGATTTGAAGCCATAAATCTTTATTTAGCATTACACTTTTTTTACATATTTCTAAGAATTTACTAACTCCTAACTCTTCAATTTCTTTTTTATTTTTTAGATTTAATTTTTTCTCTACAGCATTTTCTATAGGTAATCCATGAGTATCAAAACCTGGCATAAAAAAAACTTTATAATCTTGCATAAATTTTAGCCTTATTATAACGTCCTTAATTATTTTAATTTTTAAATGTCCTATATGAGGAACATCATTTAAATATGGAGGACCATCTAAAAAATAGAATTTTTTTCCATCTTTAGCTAATAATTTCTCATAAATTTTATTCTCTTTTAACCATTCCTCTTCCTCAAATTGGATCTTTAATAAATCGAGCATTCAAAAAGAAAAAAAATTAATTTTTAAATTTTTTTAGCTTTTTATTCTTTTTTCTCTTTTTTTTCTATTTCTTTGATGTATCTTTTAATTTTAGCTGCTTCTAGTGGCATAGAATCTTTTTCATAAAGATATGCTATTTTTCTAAGCATATCTATTTTATTTATATCCCTACTTGCTAAATATTCATAAATTTTTATTGCTTTTAATATTTTTTTCTTCTTTTCATAATCCGCTGCTTCATCTAAACAAAATTTTATATACTCTTGCCTTATTCTTTCCTCTTCAGATTTATTACTAGCTGCTATAGCTTTTTTTAAATAATCTTCTGCAGCAGAAAAATTAAAAATTTTTACATAAAGTTTTGCTATTTTAAGAAAAATTTCTTGTTGTTCCTTAAATTTTACTAATAAAGAAGATAGCTGAGTATAATAAGTTAAAGCAGAATTAAACATTTGTTTTTTTTCATATAAATTTGCTAATGTTAATAAAATAAATTTTCTTGTTTCTTTATCTGTTTGCTTTGGCAAAATTCTCTCAAGAAATTCTATTCTTTTCTCATCACTAATAAAATTTTTAATTTGAGATATTATATCTTCTTTTGTAAGCATAAATTTTATAATTTAAAAATTTTATAAATTTTTTCTATCCCTATCTTGAAGTAAAATTTTTTATTCAACTGTTACTGTCTTTGCAAGATTTCTTGGTTTGTCAACATCATAGCCTTTAAGTTTTGCAATATGATAGGCAAAAAGTTGTAAAGGAATAACACATAAAATTGGTTGAAGTTCTTCAATTGCATTTGGAATTATTATAATATCATCTGCTATGTCAATTATTTCTCTAAGTTTATTTCCTTTTGTTGTAATTACTATAATTTTTCCTTTTCTAGCTTTTATCTCTTGCATATTATTTATTACTTTATCAATTACAGAATCATGAGGAGAAATAAAGAAAGTAAAAATTTTATCATCAATTAAAGCTATTGGTCCATGTTTCATTTCTCCAGAAGTTATTGCTTCTACATGAACATAAGCAATTTCCTTAAGTTTTAATGCTCCTTCTAAAGCAATAGGATAAGAAAATTTTCTACCTAAAAATAAAGCATTGTTATAATTAATATATTTTTTTGCTAATTTTTTAATGTAATCATTTAATAACAAAATTTTTCTAATTTTTGATGGTAAATTAATTAAATCTTTTATATATCTTCTTGCTTGACTTATACTAATATAATTAAATTTCCTTGCCAAATAAAGCCAAAATAAGAAAAGAATTAAGCATTGTGCAGTAAAAGTTTTTGTTGCTGCAACACCAATTTCCCTGCCAGCATGTAAATATATCCCGCCATCTACTTCTCTAGCTATACTACTTGAAACAACATTTACTATACCCAAAGTTTTTAAAGCTTTTTTCTTATTTTCTCTCAATGCTTCCAAAACATCAATAGTTTCCCCACTTTGACTTATTGCAACAAGTAAATCATTTTTTGTTATTTTTTTCTCATTATATTTAAATTCACTAGCTAACTCAACATCACAATTAAAAAATCTATCAAATAAATATTTTGCATATAATGCAGCATTATAACTAGAACCACAACCAAAAAAAATTATTCTTTTAAATTTTTTTATTTCATCAAAATTTATTCCTCCAAAAACAGGAATTGCATCTTTAAAAGCAATTTTCGCTTTAATAATATTTTCTATTATTTCTCCTTGCTCAAAAATTTCTTTAAGCATAAATGATTCAAAGTTCTTTTTATCGATTTCTTCCTCATATTTTTTTATCTCTATCAATTCTTTATTTAATTTTTCACCATTCAAATTCATAATTTCTATATTATAATTATCAATAATTGCAAGCTCATTATCATTAAGAAATATAAATTTGTTTATAGGTATGGCAATTGTATCCGATGCTATATAAAATTCATTCTTATCAATTCCAATAACTAATGGACTAGATTTTCTTGCTAAAAATAATTTTCCATTATATAAAGCAATAATAGCATATGCTCCTTCTATTAATTTTATCACATTTATCCATGCTTCTTTTTCATTATATTTTTTCAACATTTCCTCAAATAGATGAGGAATAATTTCTGTATCTGTTTGTGTTTTAAATTTATGATTTTTCTCTTTCAAAAATTCCTTTAATGATTTAAAATTCTCTATTATACCATTATGAATTACTGCAATATTTCCACTACAATCAAATATTGGATGAGTATTATCAATATTTACCTCACCATGAGTTGCCCATCTTGTATGAGCTATACCAATATTAGCATTAACTCTATCTAAATATTTACTTTGCTTTATTAATCTATCAACTTTTCCAACTGTTTTAACTTCATAAATCTTATTTCCATAAAAAATTGCTAAACCACAAGAATCATAACCTCTATATTCTAATTTTTTTAAAGAACTTAATAATATAGGTAATGCTTTCTTATTTCCATAATATGCAGCAATTCCACACATAAAAAAATTTATAAATGTTATTTTTTAAATATTATTAAAAAATTAATAAAAATGTTATAAAAAAATTTATAATGTTAATAGTTGAAAATAGAAAAGGTAGATTAAATTTAATAAAAGCAAAAGAAATAAATATTGAAAATTTTATGAATAAAAAAGAAATAGAAATTTTAAATTTAATAGCAAAATCTCCAATATCTGCAAAAAAAATTTCTAAATTATTATCAATAAATGAACAAACAGTTTATTATTATTTAAAAAAATTAGAAAAAAAAGGATTAATAAAAGTTAAAGAAAAAATATTGATTAGTGGTTTTGAAGAAAAAATATATCAAATTTCTTCTTCGGCTTTTTATTTTATATTCAAAAAAAAATTTGAAAAAAATAAATTTAAAATAGAAAAAAATCAAGCTATAATAGATTTTCTTTATCCTTTTATTGAAGATGGTAAATTAAAAAGCTTAATTGTTATAGGAAGTCCTGAACCACATGGAATAGAAAGGGCAAGAAGTAAAGATGCATATTATGCGTTTGATATAGCACTTGTGTTAGGATCATTTTTATATAATATAGAAAAAAATATAGTTAAACTTGATACAGAAATAAAAGAAAAGGATCTTGATAATAACTTAATAATTATTGGTGGACCAATTGTTAATACATTATGCTACAAAATAAATCAAAAGATGCCAATCGTATTTTTATTAAAAGAAAAGGCATTTTTATCAAAAAAAACTAATAAAAAATATTATGATGATGAAATAGGAGTAATAGTAAAAACAAAAAATCCATTCTCTAAAAATAAACAAATATTATTAGTAGAAGGTAAAAGATATATAGGAACAAAAGCATGTGTTATAGCTTTTACAAAATATTTACACGATCTTGCAAAAAAAATAAATGAAAATTCTTATACTATAGTTAGGGGTTATGATATTGATAGTGATGGTATTATAGATGACATAGAATTTATTGAGTAGATTAAAAAATAATTACTACTTTGTAATTAAAACTAATCATAAAATTTTTAAATAGTACTACTTTATAATTATATCACCTCTTTTTCCCCACCAGAGGTTCAACTTTTATGTTTGAACCTCTGGCAGGGTTTTAAAAATTATTTATTTATAAATTCTGTATATTGACATCTGCCACAATATAATCTATCTTTATGCTTAGCTAAGAAAATACCACTACCACATCTTGGACAAAATTTTGCTTTATATTTTATTTTATCTCCATCAATCTCATATTTACTCCATTTTTTACTTGATGGCTTATTCTTTTTTTTCTTCTTCTCTCCCATTTTTCTTTTTTATTATTTCTAATTTATTTAACCATTCTTTATCTTTATAAATAAAAGCATAAACTACCATTTCTTTACTTCCAAAGAATGTTTCTATTTTTCTTATACTAATTAATTCTTCATTAACATTAAAAATTTTTGATAAATTTTGTTTAATTTCTTTTCTGCTAGGAACAGATTTATCAAACCTTATATTTAATTTTAATTCATCTCTATGTAAAAGAGGATTCTCTTTTATTTCTTTATTTAAAATTTCCATTTTATCTAATGATTATTGTATATTTTCCTGGAGCCTTTATGTTTAATTTTTTAGCTATCTCTGAATTTTCAGGATCTATAACTATAATTACTCCTTTAAAAGATTCACTAAGTTTTTCGTTACATTCTGGACAAATTTCGATATTTTCATATATTCTTTTACATTTTTTGCATGCCTTTCTCATTTTTTCTTTCTTTTTTCTTTTTCTATCCACTCAAGTTTTCCTAATCCAGGTTGTCTCATTGTTAAACCAATTTTTGGTGGCATTGTTTTATAACTTATAGCAACAATTCTTGCTAAGCATAAATCGCCTTTTTTTAAATTTTTTTTGGTATTTTTTCCTATTAAGCTATTTGTTTTACTAAAACTTACATAATCATCCATTGTTTGACTTATATGTATTAATGCATCTATTAAACCTATATTTATAAATGCTCCAAAACTTGTTATTTGACTTATTTTTCCATAAACCAATTCATTTAATTCTGGTTTAAAAGTTAATAAAGTAAATTTGGCATTATAATATACTGCTCCATCTTCTGGAATAATTACTCCTTCCCCAACTTCTTTAACTTCAACTACTTTTATAACTATTCCCAAATCTTGATCTATCCAATTTTCATAAGCTTTTTCTAATTCTTTTATAATTGCATCTCTCACAGAAAGCCCAAAATTTTCTGGTGCTATTCTTACATAATCTTCTGCTTCTGTTAAATAAAACATTTTAAATTAAAAATATAAATTTAATTTTTAAAATTTTTTAAATCTTTAATAATTTTTATTTTTAATTTTTTTTCTTTTATTAATTTATTAATTTTTTTTTCTATTTCTTTATCATAACTTGCAACATTAAATCCTTTACTAGCTAATTTTAAAATTGTAGCATCAACATTATTTGTTTCTATTATTTTTAATTTTTTTTCTTTTATTAATTTATTAATTTCTTCTAAAAGCAGATTAATTCTTAATTTGTATTTACCTTTTTTTAATTTTTCTATCTCATTAATTGTTCCTTTAATTATATAGCAATCATAAATTTTAATTAATTCAAATAATTTATCAAATTTCTTTTCTTTAGCTAAATAAACCAAATAATTAGTATCGATTACAAGCTTCTCCATTTTATTTAAAACTAAAATAAATTAAAGTAAACAAATTAAATATATTGAAAAATAAAAAGTAATTTGATAAAAAAAATATCGAAAAATAAAATATTATTATAAAAATATATTTTTTATTATTAAAAAGTGGGGGGATCAGAAAAATATTGAAAAATAGAAGAGTTATTTTCTCTATAAATATTACTAAAAATGAAAAAAATAAAATAAAAATTATTAGTAAAAATCTTGCAAAATTTATTTTTCTTTTTCTCCAAAATGCTTTAAAATTTTTTATTTCTTCTTTACAACAATTATAAAGAAAAAATCTAGAATAAATAAAAGAAAAAATTAAAATAATAAAAGCAAATAATCTTAAAATTATTTCATGCATAAATATTTAATAAAAAATTAATTTTAAAATATTATGGAGAATGTTGCATTCATTTATAGCAAAAAAGATATAGCAAGTTTTAATTTATATAAAAAATTAAAAGAAATTCGTGATTTTGCTTTTTATGAAATTAATGATATGCTCTTTTTTGAAGATTTTTCAAAAATAAAAGAAGAAAAAATTATATTTTTATCTAAACATGAATCAAAAGAAAAAATAAAAAGTATATGTTTGCATTTTAGTGGAAATTTTGATAAAGCAATATATGGGGGAAAGGATAAACAATTATCTTTAGCTGATCCTTATTTATTAAAGAATATTTTTTTAAATTTAGCAGAAAGTAAAATTAATGATTTCAATTTAACTTTAGAAGCAACACATCACGGGCCGCTATGTTTAAAGCAGCATTGTTTTGTTGAGATTGGAAGTAGTAAAAAAGAATGGGAAAATGAAAAAATTGCAGAAATAATTGCTAATGCTATATCCCTTAGCTTAGAAAATAAAAGTAAAGATTATAATATAGCTATTGGTTTTGGAGGAAACCATTATTGTGCAAAATTTAATGAAATTGAAAAAATAAGTAATTTTGCATTAAGCCATATATGCCCTAAATATGCTATAGACTTACTTGATTACGAATTATTCAAACAAATGATTGAAAGAACAAATAAAGAAGTTAATTTTATTTTAATTGATAAAAAAGGATCAAAAACTGAACAAAGAGAAAAAATAAAAAATTTTTTAGAAAGATATAATAAAGAAAATAAAAAAAATATATCAATAAAATTAATATGAATATTAATTTAATGAAAATAGCATTAATAGGAAGTATTATTGGTTTATTAATTTTGTTTTATTTTTCTAATTATTTCTTACCCAAAAAAATATCTATAAAAGAAATAAATAAGAAGAATTTTGATGATTGGGTTATTGTTGAAGGAGAAATAAAAGATATAAAAAATGTAGAAGGGATAACATTATTAAATTTATGTGATAATGATTGTATTACTGTCATAGTTTTTGATGAATTAAATTTAGAAGTTGGAGAAAAAATAAAAGTTATTGGAAAAATAAAAATTTATCAAGGAAAAAAAGAGATACAAGCTGAAAAAATAGAATATGTTTAAAATATTTTTTGCTTTAATATTAGGTGTACTAGCAGGAACAATAACAGGAATAATTCCGGGATTGCATATAAATTTAATTGCTGCTTTAGTTTTAACGATGCCAAAAATAGATATTATTTTTCTATTATGTTTTCTTGTTTCTATGGCAATAACTCATACTTTTATGGATTTTATTCCCTCAATTTTCTTAGGTTTACCAAAAGAAGATAATTTTCTTGCATTATTGCCTGGACATAGATTTCTAATTAAAGGTTATGGTTATGCTGCTGCTAAATTAACTTTAATAGGCTCTTTTTTTGGATGTATATTGGCTATAATTTTTTCCCCTTTTTATATGAAATTTATTTCTTTTTCCTGGATATTTTTAAAGAAAACTGTTCCTTTCTTCCTTTTATTTGTATCAATTTTTTTGATATTTAAAGAAAATAAAAAAATAATAGCTTTAATTGTTTTTTTACTTTCAGGTATTTTAGGAATTTTAACATTAAACTTTAAATTAATAAGTCAACCTCTTTTGCCATTGTTTTCTGGATTATTTGGTTTACCATTGCTATTTTTAAGTATAAAAAATAAAATAAAAATAAAAAAACAAGAAATAAAAGAAATAAAAATAAAAAAACATGAATATATAAAATCTCTTTCAGCAGGATTAATAAGTTCTAGTTTAGTTTCAATTTATCCTTCATTAGGCCCAGGACAAGCTGCAATTATAGGGAGTGAAATGTTTGGAAAATTGAATACAAAATCTTTCTTAATTTTAGTTGGTTCAATAAATACTATTGTAATGATATTTAGTTTTGTTTCAGCATATGCAATAAAAAAAGGAAGAACTGGAATAGCTGCTACAATATTAAATATATTAAGTGAAATTTCTTTAAAAGATTTAATTTTTATACTTATAGTTTCATTAATTGCTTCTTGTTTATGTGTTTTTATATTTATTCTTATTTCAAAATATATTGCCAAAAACATAAATAAAATAAATTATTCAATATTATGCTTAATAGGAATTATTTGTATATTAGTTATAAATATATTAGTTTCAGGTGTAGCCAGTTTAATAGTATTATTTACAGGATTATTTATAGGTTTAATCGCTAATATAAAAGAAATAAGAAAAGTTCATTTAATGGGTTGCTTAGTTATACCGGTTTTGGGATTCTATTTTTAGAACCATTTTTTAAGATTTGTTTGCTTATCTTCTTCTTTACCAAAAATAGTTTCTATATTTATTTTTATTAAATCTAAAGTTTGCTTTATATAATTTGAAACATTATATTTATTAGCTAAATCTAATGCTGGTTGCAAATATTTTTTTATTGTACCTTCTGCAATTGTAAAAATTATTCTTCCACCGCATCTCAAACATTTTCCAGATAGAGGGGGTCTTCTATATTTTTCATTACATTGAACACATCTAAATTCTTGGATTGAAAATTTTCTTAAATTTCCTCTAATATCTCTAACAAAATGCCTTGTAATAATTAAACTTGCTAAATGAGATTCATCAACTGCTCTTATTTTTTCTCCTAATTCCATTTGTTTTTTTACTTTTTCTTCCATTGTTGGAATTTTTTTATATGCTGAACATTTATTACCTTTTATCTCGGAACATGGATGTGTAAAGTTTACTAAAAATGCATTATAGCTATCCAAAAATTTTTTTACTTGTGGTATATCAACTTCTGAAGGATCTTTAAATTGAAGTGTTGCCTCATAAAAAGATCTAGGAAATAAAGAAATATTTTCCATATCAAAAACCATATCATCAACTTCTTTTTGATTAATTATGATATTAGCTACAATGGGGCAATCTTGAACTACTCCTCTAGTAGATGGAATATAACTAATAGAAAAATTTATTAATGCATCTAAAAGTAACATAAATCCCGCTTCATCACCATCACAATCTCTTCTTAATGCTGCATGTAAAAATGGATGTGCTAAAAAAGTTTGAGTATCACTAAAACCTATTATTCTAGCAACTGTTCCTGCAGCATTATGAGGAGCAATACACAAAATTAAATGACCAATTAAATCTTCTCTATTTTTAACATTATAAAATGGTTTGATTTTATAAAATTTAACTAATAAATCATCTATAAAATTAGCTACTTTTACAAAAAACTTATCTGCTCTCTCGTCAAGACTTTCTTTAGATGCAGGTAAAATTACATCTTGTGGCATTAATGCTAATAATTGATCTTCATTCTCTAAAGGATTACCATATATATCATATTTATATCCTAGCTCTTTTAACTTTTCTATAGATGTTGATATTTCTCTTGCCTTAAAATGAGTAATTGGCAATTCTGTTGCATCATATCTTATTGTTCCATCTTTATTTACATTTAATCCATAAATAGCTCTTAATATTCCTTTAACTAAATTTTCAGGAATATGCTCCAAAGAGCTAGTTCCTCTAACACCTTTAATTAATTCTGGAATTTCTTCTTTCTTAAGATTTAATCTCTTTATCGCTCTATCAAAATAAAATTTAATATCTATTTTCTTCTTTCTATAACTTTTTAATTTTCCATGAATTTCACAAAAGTTTTTATCATAAATTTTTTTACAAATTTCACAATAATATTTTTTCTCTGTAGGTTTATTACATTTTTCACAAACTGGATAGATTGTTTCATATTTACAATTACTACAATAAAAACAACAAAAATCTGCTAAAACAAAACCTTTCTCTAATGCTTCATTAATACTTCTTAATCTTCCACCTTGCTCTGATACTGGAAATAAACAATTTGGTTGGCCTTTCATTACTCTTGGTTTAGCTTTTTCTGGTCTTCCCATCCTTGCACCAATGAATGTTCCACATTTATCTCTTATTTCAAATTCTGAAACAGAATTTAGAAAATCTAAAACATCTTGTTTATTTATTTCTATATTAAAATTTTTTAATTTCAAATTTAATTCTTCGATATCATCATTTATATTTTCACTTTTTATTATCCCTAAATTTAAAAGCAAACTTAGGGCATGTATTTTATCTATTATAATATTATCAGCAAAAACCATGTGCTGCAATCCTATAAGTTCTAAAGCTCTTTTAGCTTTTGCTATTTCTTCTCTCTTAAATTTTGGATATGGAAGTATAAGCTTAAAATCTTTATTAAAATAAGATTGCTTAACCCAATTATAAATTTCTTTAAGTTGCTCTATATCTATTTCCTTCCAGAAAAATATATATTTTGGATATAATGGAAGATTAAATTTTTTACATAAATTTATAGCATCATAAAAAGATAAATTAAAATAATTATAATCTTTTTCAAGATTTTCTAAAATATTTTTTGCTTTGTTTTTTTCTGATTCATTAGAATTATTTATTATATTTATCAATTTTTCTTTTAATTCACTAAACCACCATTCTTCAACATAAGGAGATGGCATTAAAGTATGATTTCTATTAAAAAAATCTCCATAACTAATTAATAAATCCCCTAAATAAATTATTTCTTTTACTAATTTTTTATATTTTAATGCATCTTCTATATTGTCTATCTTAACTACGCTATCGTCTAGTAATTTTACAATTGGTCCGTCTATATAATCGCTAACTGCCAAACTTGAAGATTTTCCTGGTCTTTCTGTTCTAAGTTGAGTACCTATAGCCAAAAAATCATCTATAATATATGTTAATGCAGGATTTATTGCTGTAGCACTATAACCACTTATTCTTGTTCTTCCATAACGTAATCTAAAACCACCTCTTCTAGATGGATGACTCAATATAGGTCTACCCGCTACAATATCTTTTATATAAGTTGCATCTTCTGCTATAATATTTTTTCCTCCAACTTCTTTTTTTAATTTTTTTAGAAATTCCCAATCTTTATAAATATCTATTCCTTGTTGCTTTAGTTTTTCTATCTTTTTTATTATCTTTGATGCCTTTAAGCAAATTCCTTCAGCTACAACTAAACAAAATCCACTTCTTATTCTATTTGTACTAACTCTATCTAAATCTTTATAGTTACTAACTTCAATTTCTTCTGATGGTTCTCCTTCAATTTGTACAGGAATATTTCTTATAACTACTGATATTTCATCTTCACTTGGTAAATATTGAAGATTAGTAACCCTTTCATGATAATCATAAATTTCAATTATGCTTCTTTTTATTTCTTCTTCTGTTGCATCATATTTTGAATAACCAAAAAGGTTTCTAAGATAATCTATCATAACTACACAAAGAGATGCTGCTGTTCCTCCTGCAGATCTTATTGGCCCAGCAAAAAAAGCTGCTATATATTTTTTACCATCTCTTCTTTCTCTTTCTTCCAACTTAATAAATCCTTCTATAGGACTAGATACAATACCTAAAGTTATATATGCAAACGCTGTTCTTATTCCTGCCTCCATAGCCTCAATTCTAGAGGAAAATTTACAAAATTTTTCTTCAGCTATTTCTCTTGCTATTTTTAATGCTACTGCTAATTCAAGATAACCATGTTCTTTCTCTAATTCTATTATTCTTTTTTTAATTAATTCGTTATTTAATTGTGGATAAAGTGATGAAACAAGACCTATTACTCTATCGTATAAGTTTTTTGTTAATTTTATTTCAACATTTTTAGATGGATCTAGTCCTTTCTCTCTTGCTTTCTTTGCTATTTCATAAGCTAAATTAACTTTCTCTTCTATATCTTTAAAATATTCGTCGAAATTCATCTTAATTAAATTCGAGAATTGCTATTTTTTTAGTTTTAGTATTAAATATAGGGACTCTACCTGGATCTGGCATATGGCCAAATTTCTCTTGAAATGCTGTTCTCGCTTGAAAACATGAAGTAGAAATTAATAAAATATTTTCATATTTTTTTATGCCTGTTTTATGAACATGTGAAGTAACAAATATATCTGGAATTTTTTTTATTATTAAAAAATCTTCCTCACAGGGAAAATATAATGTAGATCCATGTGTAGGTGCTAAATGTCTTTTCTCTAATAAAAATTCAAGCAAAATTTCTGGATTCTCATATGGTTTCTTTTCTTTTAATGAATAAACATTATTAGCATAATAATCTAAACTATAACCATGATAAAGTAATATTTGATAACCATAAACTAAAAAATATGAAGGATTTGGTAAAAATATTGCATTTTCTAACTTTTGAAGAGGAGATGCATAATTTGTGAAAATTTGTGGTTCAACAAGCCTACAAGCATCATGATTACCAGGAATAAAAACTAATTTCACATTTTCTCTTATTTCACTAAATATTTCTGCTGCAGCTTTATATTGTTCTTTTATATCTTTAATAGATAACTCTTCTTCTTGACCAGGATAAATACCAACACCATCAACAATATCACCATTAACAAATATGTGGGTAATTTTTTTAGCCTTTTCATCATTTGAATTTACCCAATTTATAAATTTTCTAAAATTATTTTCTAAAAATTTCTCACTACCAATATGGATATCTGAAATGAAAACAAGATTTTTATCTATATTTACTTTTTTATCATTTTGATTAATAGCTTTAGGAAAAATTATATCAGAAGCAAATATAAGATCTTTATTACCAAAACCTTTAACACCAATAACTTCATCTTCAACAACATATAAAGCTTTTTTATATGCTTTACTATTTTTATTAATTAAAACTTTTATATTTGCTCTGTTATCTTCTAAAGTTAGGATTATATTATTATTTTTGGTTATTTCTTTACTAAAAACAATACCTATAACTGAAACGTTTTGATTTTTCTTTGGTAATTTATCAATTGAAATAAGATTTTCTAATTCATTTCTATATTTTAATATCTCTTTAAAATAATTAAATCTGTTTCTAAAATATGAAATAAAATCATTAACTTCTATTTTTTTAGGCATTAAAGTTTTATTTATTTCAAAATTAGTTTCAATACTTTCTGTAATTTCAATATCTTCTTCTATATTTAGAACTTTTTCTCTAAAATAAAAAATATCTGATTCTTCAAATTTTTTTAAATTATTATATTTTTCCAGTAGCTTTAATAATTCTTTTTTATTTTTTTTAAAGAAATTTAAAGAAATAAGTTTTGGTGCTTTCATATCAATTAACAAACTTAAAATAAGGTTAGGATTTATATCTTGGATAAAATTTATTAAATCTGGTTGGATAAGAAAATTATTCTTTATAAAAAAATTAGATAAATTTGCAACCATATTAATATTCTATAATTTCTTTTATTTTTGATATCAAATTTGGAGCTAAATTAATTTTTATCTCTCTTGTTCTTCCATATCTGCCTTTATTTACAATTGTTGCATTTATCAAGCCAAGCATATCTAATTCTGCAATTATATCGCTTACTCTTCTCTGTGTTAATGGTTCTAATTTCAATGAAGAAGTTAGCTCTAGATATTTATTATAAACATCTCCTGTAAATATTTTGCTTTCTTTTGTTTTTTCTAATAAATTTATTATAGATAACAATATCAACTGATGATGTCTTGGTTGAGTTTCAACCAAATCTAATATTTTATCTCTTTCTATTTTTTCTATAGCTTTATCAACATATTCTAAAGTTAATTTAGATTTTCCATCTCTTTCTGCAAGTTCTCCAGCTATCCTTAATAAATCTAAAGCCCTTCTTGCATCACCATGCTCCTTTGCTGCAATTGCTGCTATTTTTTCTATTATGGTGTCATTAACAGCATTCTTCTTAAAAGCAAGTCTTGCTCTATCTCTCAATATATCTTGAAGTTGAAAAGCATTATATGGTGGAAAAACTAATTCCTCTTCACTAAGGCTACTCCTAACTCTAGGATCTAAATAATCAAGAAATGTTAAATCATTACTAATTCCTATTAATGAAATTTTTGAATTTGATAAAAAAGAATTTATTCTTGTGAAATTATATAAAAAATTATCAGATATTTTTTTAACTATTTCGTCTATTTCATCAAATATTATAATAACTAATAACTTTGATTCTTCTACTAAATCTATAAATTTTTTATAAACAACATCAGTAGGTAAACCTGTTGCAGCTATAGAATGACCAAATTGATTTATTAATTCTGTAAGAATTCTATATTCTGTATCTGCAATTTTTTTTAATTTACAATTTATATAAATAGCTTTCAATGGTATATTAAGTTCTTGGGCTTTCTTTAATAATTGATTTATAACATATTTTACAACTAATGTTTTCCCAGTTCCTGTTTTTCCATAAATAAAAAGATTACTAGGTTTTTCAAGCCTTAGAGCACATGCTAAAATTTTTGCTGTTTGTTTTATTTCATTTTCTCTATGAAATATATTCTCTGGAGTATAATCAATTTGTAGAACTTGTTTATTTTTAAATATTGTTTGTTTTATTATATTATCAAATAGTTTATCTAGATTAGATGGCATAAAAAAACTTGTAAAATTATTTTAAAAATATTATTGAAATGAAAAATACATATTTTTACCTATATTTCTTTTGGAGATATCTATAAATTTTATCGAGGAAAAAAATTAAAAATAAAATTTTCCACAAGAAAATAACAACAGAGGTTATTTTCATTAGCTAACTAAAATAAACTCAAAAATGATCTACAGTTACACCTAATTTTCTCATGGAAAGATCTCTTTAATATGTTGTTTTATTTTTAATAAAGTTAAAAAAATAAAAGTTAAAAAATATTATAAAAAAATATATATAATATAGTAAAGAAAAATTTTTAAAATATTTTTTAAAATTCAAAATAAAAATTTCAAATTAATATATATTTCCATATGAAATAATAGGGTGAGAATGTATAAATAAAGTTATAGTAATGTTTATAAATAAAATTAATATTAGTTTAGCATGGAAAGAAAAATAGACCCAAAACAAATTGTTGGCATGAATGTGATGACAAAAAGCGGAAAAAAGTTAGGAGTATTAAGAGATTTTATATTTGATATAAAAAGTGGGGAAGTAATTCATATGGTATTGACAAATGTTACATCACATGCAAAAGACTTAAATTTAGAACAAACAAAGAACAATGAAGTATTAGTTCCATGGAACAGTTTACTATCAATAGAAGATGTTATAGTAGTGAATGATGAAGATTTGATATAATATGCCTATAGTAGATGTAGTATTTGATAAAATCGAAGTAGAAAGAAAAAAAGAAATAAAACCATCTATAAAATTAAATATTTCTTTAACATTTAAAGATTTAATAGAAGAAAAAGAAATAGAAGATAAAAAATTTATTTCTTTTATTTTTGATTTTTTGATAGATTATGATAAAGAAGCAAAAGTATTTTTAGAAGGTAGAACAATTTATGTTGATAAAAAAGAAGAAATTGAAAAACTTATAAAGAATTGGAGAAAAGATAAAGAATTTATGAAAAAAATTTACAATTTTACATTAACTAAATGTAATTTAAAAGCATTATTTATTGAGGATCAAGTTAATTTACCTTTACATATTCCTTTTCCTTCAATAAAATAATAAGTTTTTTTGCAACAACATCAACAACATTCAAAAAGCAGACCAATCTTTTTATTAAAGCAATAAGTATGAAAAAATTAAAAAGAAAAGACACACTATTAAAAAGCAGCTAATCTCTTTATTAAAACTTGGTTAACCACAACATTAACAATGTTTTTTATGAAGTTTTATAAATTACCAAGGATAAGATAGAGCTTATACTTTACAAAAACCAATTAATTCTCAAGACAAAAAATAACAAATTTCAAAAAAAGATTAGTTTAATAACAAAATAAAAAACGCCTGGGGTAGGATTCGAACCTACACGGCAAAAGCCACCTGCTTTCGAGGCAGGCGCGTCTACCAGTTCCGCCACCCAGGCACTATATTTTTAAGTTTTCCTAACCAATAAATTTTATCCCCAATAGCATAAATATCAAAATTTTCTATATTTTTTAAAAAAATTTCATCAAATTTATAATTACTTATATCTATACCTTCAACATAAAAAATAAAGCTAGGCATAATCATTATTTTTTTATTTTTCCATTTTCCTATTAACCAACATTTATATTTTTCAGTTTTTATACCTTCTCTTAATGATATTGCAGGATGAATATGTGCTAAAACAATTATTTTTATTTTTTTATTTTTAATTATTTCATTATATATTTTATGTCCATGCATAAAACATATATTATTTACAATATAATAATCTAAAATCTTTAATCCTTTTCTTTTTGCTATTGGCTCTAAAATTGTATCATGATTTCCTTTTATTAATATAACTTTACTTTTCTTCATAATTATATCAATTATTTCATTAGTTTCTTTCCATTCTTGCTTACTAATTTCTCCAAACTCATGTTTCAAATCACCATTTATTAAAACAATCTTTGGTTTTAATTTATTAATTAAATTGATAATCTCTTCTTTCATTATCTTAAATTGTTTTTTTGGTAATAATATTCCTTGCTCAACAAGATATTCTTCATAACCAATATGTAAATCTGCAATTCCAAGTAGTTTTTGTTTTTTTAACCATATAGCTTTATCTATTAAAAATATATTTTTTTCTATTTCAAATTTTTCTAAATTTTTTAATTTCATTAATTATTTAAACATTAAAATTTTTTAATTTTGTTTTTTATATTAATTAATGCCGATACTTCCACATTTACCTTCAGTTCCAAGTTGGATAATATACTTTATTATTTTTATAGGATTTTTTACATCTTTTTTTTACTTGTTAGTTTTATTTAGAAAGCAAAAATCTTTAGATATATACAATGATTTTATCTTGGATGTGACTTTTTTAATTCCTGCTAAGAACATGGAGAAAACATTACAAGAATGTGTAAAGAGAGTAGTTAATCAAGATTATGAAGGAAAAATAAATATAATAATTATAAATGATGCAAGTACTGATAATACTCCTAAAATTGCAAAAGAATTAATTAGAAAATATTCTAGCAAGAAAAGAAAAATTATATTATTAAATAGAAAGAAAAGTACAGGTATTAAAGCATCTGTATTAAATTTTGGTTTAGATTATATATTTTCTAAAAATAAAGTTACTCCATTAATAGCACATCTTGATGCAGATACTTTTATTCCTAAAAATTTATTGAAAAAATGTGTACCATATTTTATTGATAAAAAGACAATGGCTGTAACTTCTTGGATGATGCCACATAATACCAAAAAATTTCTTTCCAAAATGCAAAAAATTGAATATTTATTAACTTCTTTCTATAGATTACTTCTTGGAAAAATAGAAAGTGTTGCAATTGCACCAGCATTTACTATAATAAGAGCTGAATTTTTTAAGAAAGCTGGTTATTATGATGAAAATACATTAACAGAAGACTTTGAGATAGCTTTAAGAATAAAATCTTATGGATATAATATAGTTTATTTAGACGAAAAAATAACTACAATAGTTCCTGAAAATTTTAATAAATTAAGAAGAGAAAGATTGAGATGGTGGCATGGAACATTTCAAAATTTGGTTAAGTATAATCATTTAATCTCTCCAAAGTATGGGTTTTTAGGGACATTTTTTTTACCAATTAATGTTATTTTAGGAATTTTAATTTTATTTATAGCATTTTTTATTTTAATTTATAACTTTATTTATAATTCTTTCAATTTTTTGAATGATATTTTGTTGGGAATAACTCCTAGATTTGAGTGGAAAATAAATACATTTCAATTATCATTAATGTTATCAGATGTTAAAATAATACTTGCTTTTTTTGCATTTATTTTATCTTTTTTATTCTTCAATTTTGCTAAAAATAAAATGAAAGAAAAAATAAATATAATTGATTATCTTATTTTTATTTTTATTTATATTTGGATTTTAATAATTTTTTTTGTAGAAGGAGTAATAAAATATATTTTTAAATTTAAAACAACTTGGTAAAAAATGGCAAAAAAAATAAAAATTGCTTTTTCTCCTGAAATAAAAAAAGAGGAAAATAAAGAATATTTATTCTTTTTAACATCTTTTATTTTAGCAATTATTATTTTTTTATTTGGATTATTATTAGGAAATTATATTGCCTCATCTAAGATTTCTCAATTTAAAGAAAGTGAAGAAAAATTTTTAATTTATTTGATAGGATATGATATATCACAATCAATTTTAAATGAAGATATATGTAACATAAACCTAGATAAATTTTTTGAAGAAAAAGCTAAACTTGGAAATATGCTTACAAATTTAGAGGAAAGATTTGGAAAAGAAAATAAAGAAATTATTAATAAAAAAGATATATACCAATTAATAGAAATAAAAATGTTAGAATATTTTGAAAAAGCTTTTAATAATTGTAACAGAACTTTTAATGTTATTTTATTTTTTTATACAAATAAAAAAAATGACTATAAAGGAAGTGTTGATGCATCAGAAGATCAAGGTAAAATTTTAGATCAAGTAGTTTACGAACATAATGAAAAAAAGAAAGGAAATCCTGTTTATGTTTTTTCTTTTGATATTAATTCAAATAATCCAGCAATAATTACATTAATTTTAAAATATAATGTAACGAGTGCACCAACTTTAATAATTAATGGAAAGAAATATAATTATCTTGTAAAATCCGAAATTGAGGATATTTTATTATAAGAAATTAAATATTTTACATATTTTTCTTAATTTTAATTTAAGCATTAATGCATCACAACCACTAAAATCTTTGGGGAATTCTGATAAAGATTTTAATTCTTCAATATATGTTTTATTTATTTTATCATCAATTTTACAATTTTCATAATTTCTTATCCAAATATAATTTTCATTATTCTCAATTATATAATCTTTTAATTTTTCTATTTCATCTTTATTTTTTTTGAATACTTCATAATTTTTAAATAAAATAATATTATATCCTTCATTTACAGCAGAGTTTATTTTATAACTTGAACCAAATACAGGGGGAATTGCTTTTTTCCCATACCAATTAAAATATACCCATAAATCACTAACTATTGTACAATTATCAACTTTATTTATTATTTCTTTTATTATTTTTTCTTCTTTAACTATATGTGTTGTAAATTTATCTAAAATAATAAAACTTGATAAAGGAGATATAATTAAAAGTAAAATTACAATAATAATTTTTATCAAATTACTTTTTTTTATTTTTTCAATAAAATTAAAACCATGAACAGAAAGATAAAAAATTAGTAAAGATAAATTAAAAAGAAATCTTTCTTGTTTTAAATAAGTAATCATATAAATAAATAAAGTTAAAAAAGTAATCAAAATCAAAGTTATAATTAATTTTTTTTCATTTTTTAATATTTTTGATATGTTTAAAATTCCTAAAATCAAGAATGGAAAATTTATATTTATAGTTAAAACTAGATGAAAAAATAATAAATTTAAATCAAATTTTGTTGGAGCTTGTTCTAAAGAATTTAAAGCATAATAATCACCTATGCTTGTTAGAGCATGGCCAGTGAATATATAATTTATTAATAACCAAGGTAAAAAAACAAAAAAAATAATAATTAAAGCTATTAATATTTTTTTAATATTTTTAGATAAGAGGATTGTCGGTAATAAAATTATATTCGAGTATCTTGTTAACATTGATAATCCTAGAAAAATAAAACTACCAGCAGAAAATGCAAAAACAACAAAAAGAATAATAAAAGATAAAGAAATGAGCTCAGTACCAATATATAATCCTCTAAGCAATATATATGGATTTATTGCAAATAAATAAAAACTCCAAGAATTTTTAATATTTTTTAAAAATTTATCATGAAATAATTTTAAAGAAAAAAAATAAAGTATAGTTGAAAATATTATAAAACTATATATTGCAAATTTTCTACTAAAAATTCTAAATATCATAAAAATGAATGGAACTAACGGTGGCCTTAACCATTCAAAATAATCACTTTTATTTAAAAAGTACTCCCCATTCATAACATAAACAGAAAAATCCCAAGAGAAAATTCTAGTTTGAAATAAGAAAAAAGTTAAAGCTATAAAAAAAGAAATTAAAAAAATAAACAATTCTACTTTATCTTTGAATAATTTTTTAATTTTCATTTCCACACCCCAAATAAACTTGTTAAATATGTGAATATAGTTGCAATAAAAATACCAATTAGATTAGCTATTAAATAATATATTCCTAAACTAACTAAAAGCCATAATAAAGAGAAATTAATTATCAATGCCATTATTCTTGAAATATTAAATTTTAAACATCTAATAAAAAAATTTCCTTTTCTTTCTTTATTAAATGTCCATATATCATTAAGAAAAAAATTCCATATAATTGAGCTTTCTATAGCAATCAAACTTGAAAAAAGATAAAATAATCCAGCATTTGTTAAAAGCCAGAGCAACCCTTCATTTACTATTATACCAGAAATACCAACAATACAAAATTTTACAAATCTGTGATGTTCTTTTTTATATTTTGCAAGTTTTAATAAATGTTTAAAACTAATAAAAGCTTGTTTTAAATTAAATTTACTCTTTCCACTTTTTCTACTCATAAAGTTGAATGGTACTTCAGAAACTTTATTATATTTTGCTTTTACTAAAATTTCTAGAAGTATTTTAAAGCCAATAGGTTCAAGCTTTATATTTTTTAAAATTTTTTTTCTAAAAGCAAAAAATCCAGATGAAGGATCTTTAATATTTTTAGTTGAAGGAATAATTAAATGAGTTAATAATATATATATTCTTGATACAAATCTTTTCAAAAAACTTTGATAGGTTTTTGCTCCTTTTATATATCTTGAAGCAATAACTATATCATTTTCTTTTAATTCTTTTAAGATTTTTGGTATAAACTCTGGTGGATGCTCCAAATCTGCATCCATTACTAAAATAATATCTCCCTTTGCATAATTTATAGCAATTTTTACTGCATTACTCAAATCAGCATTTCCTGTTTGTATAATTTTTATAGGAAATTTTTTAGCAAAATTTTTAGCAATATTAACAGTATTATCTTTACTATTACTATCTGCAATTATTATTTCATAATTCCTTAATTTTAATTTTAAAATTTTTTTTATGATATTACCTATATTCCCTTCTTCATTTTTTGTTGGAATTATTATTGATAGCATATTAATAAAAATTTTAAAAATTTAAAATATTTTAATTTGTATGGTTTATGAATTAGCAGAATTAATTTTTAGAGACGAATTTTATAAATATAAAAATACACTTGAAAAATTAGAAGATAAAGCAAAGAAAATAAATTTAGATATACCAACTTTTTATTTTTATGGATTAGAAGGGATGAAATATCTTATAAAAAATAAATCAACATTGAGGAAAATTGGGGAAAAACTAATTTATTTAGCAAAAGAAGCAATAGATAATAAATTAGATTTGAGAGTATTATTTATTAATTTGGGAAACTGTAAAGATAAAATTAAAAATAATTATGATTTAGAAAAATTTGGAAAAATATGGATAAATTCATTAAAAGAAAGAAATATATTTAATTATGCAAGAAATTTATGATATTGCAATTGTAGGTGGAGGAATTGCAGGACTTACTGCAGCTATTTATTCTAGAAGAAAAAATCTTAATACAATTATAATAACTCCCGAAATAGGTGGTCAAACAAATTTAGCTATAAATATAGAAAATTATCCTGGATTTAAAAAAATAAAAGGAAATGAATTAATAAAAAATATTCTTGAAAAAGTTATAGAGTTAAATACTACATTCATTTTTTCAGAAGTTATTAAAATAGAAAAAAAGAAAAAAATATTTCTAATTTATTTAAATAATGGAAATATAATTAAAGCGAGAGCAATAATCCTTGCATTTGGTAAAACTCCTAGAAAACTAGGGATAGGAGAAGAGAAATTTATAGGAAAAGGAATTAGTACTTGTGTTATTTGTGATGCCTCTTTATATAAGGATAAAACTGTTGCTGTTGTTGGTGGTGGTAATAGTGCAGTTGATGCAGCTTTAGAATTAGCAAATATATCGAAGAAAGTTTATTTAATTCATAGAAGAGAAAATTTTAGAGCAGATGAAATAAGTATAAAAAAATTGAATGAAAAACCAAATATAGAAATTTTATTTAATAGTGTTATTAAAGAAATAAATCATGAATCAAAAAAAGAAATTGTTGAAAATATATTAGTAGAAAATTTAAAAACTGGAGAAAAAAAGAAAATTAATGTTGATGGAATTTTTTTGGAGATTGGTTTTGATATGAAAAGTGATTGGCTTAAAGATTTTGTAAAATTAGATAAAAATGGCCAAGTTATTGTTGATAAATTATGTCAAACATCTAGAAAAGGAGTTTTTGCTGCAGGTGATTGTACAGATATGCCATTTAAGCAAGCAATAATTTCTGCTGGTCAGGGAGCTATTGCAGCTTTACAAGCTTATAAATATCTAACAAAAGGAAAAGAAAAATTAATAGATTGGAGTTAATGCTTTTCTTTTATTTTTTCTAAAATTTTTTCATGCATTCTTCTTAGAAATTCTATTCTATCTTCAATTTTTAATAAATCAAGATATCCTTGAGCAAAAATATTAAAAGCAAATGGGCTTGGCATTTCTGTATTTATTTTTTTAATTTCAATTTTTTTCTCATTAATCCATGATAATACATTTTTTGCATTTTCTATATCCATAACATCTTCCAAAACTTCGCGTTTAGTTTCTTTTATTACAGGAAAATTTGGATCTATTTCCTTTATGCTTTTATATAATATATCAGCTTGCATTTGTAATTTATTTACACTTTTTGTTTTTTCCATATAACTTTTTAAAATTAAGAAACTTCTTACAGCATTATGTCTAAATCTTCTTTTAAAAATTTCTGTTTTTTCTATTGCTTCATTTAATATTATCTCTAATTTTTCATAATTTTTAATTAATAATGCCAAAGCCTGCTCAACTTGAATTTTATCATAACTAGCTATATAAAAACCATTATCATTTATACTTATTTCAACATCTTTATGATTGATTTTTGCTATTAAAAATGCTAAAGCCCTACTTAAAGCATCATTTACACGTCTTCCGTATAAACTATGAAAAATCCAATATTTTTTTCCATCACTAGCTTTATAAAATTCAATTAAAAGTTTTTTTTCATGAGGAATTTCTGCATATTTAAACTGTTCATAGAAATAATCATATATAGCTTCTGCAATATTTCTTTTGCAATGACAATAATCTTTAATCCATTCTATTATTTCATCTTTTTTATATTTTTTCAATTTTTCTTCGAGAAGAAATCTAAAATGATTTATTGCTAAAGCAAGATCAAAGTTTAATGGTAACATTTCAGAAAACCAGCTTGGTATTGTTGGTGGTTGTTGTACAGATGCATTAACATATGCATTCATTCCTCTAGAATATAAAAACATATATTTTTGTCCTCCTAAAACAAATACATCACCAGGTTTTAATCTTTCTAGGAAAGCTTCATCTATGACTCCTATTTTTTCATTTTTTCTTTCTTTTGGCATAGCAATAATAACATTTACATAACTTTCTTCTGGAATTGTTCCAATATTAGTCATATACATCATTCTAGCAAGTTTAGATCTTTTTCCAAATTCTTTTGTTTTTTCATCATACCAAATTTTTGCATAAACACCTTTTTCTTCAATTTTAAAATATTTTCCACTTAAATAAGCAATAACACTAAGTAAATCCTCTCTTTTTAAACTATTATAACAGTAACTTTTTCTTATAAGTTTATAAAAATCCTCGATATTCCATACTCTATTTATAGCCTCTCCATAAACATGTTGACATAAAACATCTAAACAATTTTTTGGTATTTGTACTCTATCTATTTCTTTTTCTATTATTTTTTTTGCCATTATTGTACACTCAACTAAATCATCTCTATCAAGAATAACAAATCTACCTTTAGCTATAGCATGAAGTTTATGTCCAGCTCTGCCAATTCTTTGAGTTGCTCTTGCAATACTTTTTGGACTTCCAAGTAATATAACTAAATCAAGATATCCAATATCTATACCTAACTCAAGACTAGTACTACTAACTACTGCTTTAAGTTTTCCTTCTCTTAATCTTTGCTCTATATTAAAACGTAATTTTCTACTTAAGCTTGAATGATGTGCTCCAATAGCATCTATTGTTTCATATCTCCTAGGAAACATTTCTTTTAAATGTTGTATTACTCTTTCAGTTCCACTTCTTGTATTAGTAAATATTAATGTTGTTCTATGTTGTTGTATTAGATTATCTATTAAATTATATAGATTTTTACTTTGAATTCCAGCATCCTCAAAAAATTTACTTGCTATTAATACTTCAATATCAATTGGTTTTGCAAATCTTACATCAGCTATTAAGCAATTTCTTAATTCATATTTTTTTTCTTTTTCATTAAATTCATAGCCTACTAAAAATTTTGCAACTTCTTCTAGAGGAGCAATAGTTGCACTCAATCCAATTCTTATGGGTTTTATTTTTGATATATATGTTAATCTTTCTAAACTTAAGCTAAGATGTACCCCTCTTTTATTATTTGCTAAAGCATGAATTTCATCAACAATTATAAATTCAACAGCATTCAAATTTTCTATAAATTTTTTACTACTTAATATTATTGCTAAACTTTCTGGTGTTGTTACAAGTATATGTGGTGGTTTTTTTAATTGTTTTGCTTTTTCATTAGTAGGAGTATCGCTTGTTCTTAAACCTACTCTAATTTCTTTTAATTTTATATTTTTCTTTTTTGCAATTTCTTTTATCTCATTTAGTGGTATTTGTAGATTTACATATATATCATTATTTAATGCTCTTAATGGGGAAACATAAACACAATAAATTTTATCTTCAAGCTTATTATTTTCTGCAAGAATAACAAGATAATTTATTATAGGCAAAAAAGCAGTTAAAGTTTTTGTTCCACCAGTTGGAGCTGTTAATAATATATTTTTTCTTTCCCATATAGGTATTATCCCATAAAGTTGTGGTAAGCTAAAATTTTCAAATTTTGAAAAAAACCATTCTTTTACTATAGGATGGAGGATATTAATTATTTCTTCTTTGCTATATGGTTTATCTATAAATTTAATTTTTTCATTCATTTTATTTTTTATCTTTTTAATATAAAAAATTTTTTTAAACTAATTACTAAATATTTTTAATGTCAAAAATAAGTGAGGAAAAAATAAAAAAAATTAAAGAAGAAATTTTAGCATTACTTTTTAATAAGTTTCCATACTCTTTATTTACAGCACAGATAGCTAGAGAACTAGCTAGAGATGAAGAATTTATTAAAAAAATATTGTTTGATTTGGAGAAAGTTGGATTGGTGAGAAGAATAAAAGAAAAAAATGGTAAAATATTATCAAGAAAAATACTCTGGCAATTAACTGAAAAAGCATATTTTGCTTATAAAAATCTTAAATAAAAAAGTTTTTAAAATTATTATTGTTATGATTGAAATGGAAGCTATTAAAAAATCATTTGAGAAAGTAAAACAAGATATTAATGATTTAGCAAATTATATTCTAGAATTAAAGAAAGATATAGAAAAAATAAATAAGGAAATTGAAGAAATTAAACGAACTTTTTTTCTCCAACACATTTCCAACACATTTCCAACAGATAAAATAGAAAATTCAAAATTTTTAGGAGATAAGCCTTATTTCTCAAGTTCCACAGGAAATAGGGGGGTTCCAACACTCCTACGTCACTCCTACGACACTACTACGTCACAAGAAAATAAAGATTTTGAGAGAAGAGAAATTATAAATATTGAAATTGATAAAGCAATTTCTAAATATAAAAAAGAATTAATTAATAGATTTAAAACACTTACTCGTAAAGAATTTGAAATTTTTTCATTAATCTATAGCCTTCAAGAAAGCATTGATGTTACATATAAAATATTAGCAGAGAAAACAGGATTAGCTCCAAGTTCTGTTAGGGATTTAGTAAATAGACTTATAATTAAAGGAATACCTATAGAGAAAAGAAAAAATATTAATAGAGAGATTATATTAAAAATTCCTAATGAATTAAAAAAAATTTCAAATTTAGAAGCATTAGAGAAAGTTGTAAATTATTATGGATTTAATCGATAATTAATCTTTTTTATTTTTTACAACTTTCATAAAATTTCAAATCAATCTCTTAATATCTATTTATATATTTATTTGTAGTAATAACAGTTTCTTTGATTTGTTTTGGAAAATATCTAACTTATGTTGTTTTACTTTAATGTATATTAATACCTTTTTTAACAATGTGTCTTATTTTTTTAATTTTTTTGAAATAATCCCTATAATTTATATTTTCACTAAGTAAAATTTTTTTTCTTAATAGGTATCCAAGATATAGAAAAATTTTTAAAACTATAAAAAATAAAAATTAAAAATAAATTTTATAATACTTTAAAAATGGTAAAAGAAGAAGAATATGTTGAATATAAAGGCAAAAAGCTTTTTATCGAGGATGCTGAGTTTTTGGAGAAGTATAAAGGGAAAATAAAAGAGTATAACATAGAAAATAATTTTATTTCAAAAATAACAATTCCTAGAGGCGCTGAATATATTTATAGCATCGGTGATCTTAAAAAACTGAAGAATTTGAAGAGATTGTATATTACGGGGGCAGCCATTAAAGATCTTACATATGACAAACTCCCAAAAAGCATAGAGGAGATTTATGCTATGAGGTGTGAGGAGTTAACAAATTATAAATTAAAAAATTTAAATAAATTGAAGGAATTGGATATTAGGAGGACAGCTATCAATGAGCTTACATATGACAAACTCCCAGAAAGCACAGAGAAGATTTATGCTCGTGGGTGCAAGAATTTAACATATTATAACTTAAAAAATTTAAATAAATTGAAGATATTGGATATTGGGGAGACAGCCATTAAAGAGCTTACATATGACAAACTCCCAGAAAGCATAGAAGTGATTTATGCTGGTTGGTGCAAGAATTTAACAAATTATAATTTAAAAAATTTAAATAAATTGAAGGAATTGGATATTTTTGGGACAGCCATTGATGAGCTTACATATGACAAACTCCCAGAAAGCATTGAGGTGATTTCTGCTGGTGGGTGCAAGAATTTAACAAATTATAACTTAAAAAATTTAAATAAATTGAAGATATTGGGTATTCGGGTGACAGCCATTAAAGAGCTTACATATAACAAACTCCCAGAAAGCATAGAGGTGATTTCTGCTGGTTGGTGCGAGAATTTAACAAATTATAATTTAAAAAATTTAAATAAATTGAAGGAATTGGATATTGGGGGGACAGCCATTGAAGAGCTTACATATGACAAACTCCCAGAAAGCATAGAAGTGATTTATGCTTATCATTGTGAGAATTTAACAAAATGCAGCGTGAAAAACTTAAAGAATTTAAAGGAATTGTACATAGCTTCCTCTGGCATTAAAAAGCTTGGCCCAGAAGACATACCTGAGAGCTTAGAGACATTGGTGGTAAGTATTGACCAAGATGTGAGTGAAATCAAGAAAGACCCAAGATTTAAGAATTTGGAAATAAAAAGAGCAAGAGCATATTTTTTCTAACCTAAGAAAATTACCGGATTGGAGATTGAAAACTCTTGCTATTTAGAGGCTATTTAGAGCAGCTAAAACTTTTAATCTTTGCTAAAAGTTTTTGTTGGAATAAAAAAGCTTGTAAAAAAGTAAAAAAGATATATCTTATTTATAAATCTTACTAAAAAATTTGTTTCAAAGATATTATATTAAAAAAATATAGAAAAATTTTTAAACTATAAAAATAAAAATTAATAAAATTTTATAATAACTTTAAAATGGTAAAAGAAAAAGAATATGTTGAATATCAAGGAGATGTTAATTATCAAGGCGAAAAGGTTTTTTTCAAGGATGCTGAATTTTTGGAGAAGTATAAAGGGAAAATAAAAGAGTATAACATAGAAAATAATTTTATTTCAAAAATAACAATTCCTAGAGGCGCTGAATATATTTATAGCATCGGTGATCTTAAAAAACTGAAGAATT
>JAWAZI010000007.1:0-14847 GCA_038817835.1 Candidatus Pacearchaeota archaeon
CATCTATAGCATCCTTTATCCAATAAACCATGAAAATTTTATATTTATTTTTTTAAAAATTTTTATATTTTTTATGCTTATAAATTAAAGCCCGGGTGGCGGAATTTGGTAGACGCGCCAGCCTGGAGAGCTGGTGGGGTATACCCTTGTGGGTTCGAGTCCCACCCCGGGCGTTAAAAAATTTTAGAAATTATAAAAGCTTAATCTTTCAAACCTTTTCTTTCTCTAATTTGTTTTATAATTTTTTGTTGCAATTCTTTTGGGAGTGGTTCAAATAATTGATCCACAACATAAAAAGTTGCTCTACCTTCTGAAACGCTCCTCAAATCATTACTTAAACCAAATATTTCTGCTACAGGAATTTTAACTTTTATAGTTGCATGATCTACTTCTTGCTCAATATTTAATATTTGTCCTCTTTTACTTTGCAATACACCCAAAACATCTCCCATAAATCTATTTGGAGTTTCAACTTGTAAAATTTGTATTGGCTCATATAAAATAGGGTTTGCATCTAGAATTGCTTTTGTTATAGCTTCTCTAACTGCAGGAATAACTTGTGCTGGTCCTCTATGAATAGCATCTTCATGAAGCTTAGTATCTACTAAACAAACTTTAAGTTTTGTACATGGTTCTTTAGCTAAAATTCCTGCATCTACTATGCTCTCAAACCCTTGCATTACAAGTTCTATAACTTCACCTATATGCACAATTCCTCTCGTTCTATCTTGGAATACACATCCTTTATATATCTCTCTATATTGCCTAGCTTCTTCATTGCTTATTCCTAAAGAAACTAATTTGTTCCACAATTCTTCATTTTTCTTTTTTATTTTTCCTTCAGGGATTTCATTATTTTTTATAGCATTATAAACACTATCCTCTAAAGGTTCAACAAAAATAAAAAAATCATTATGTTTATTTGGACTTCTACCTTGCATTACTTGGCTTCTTTTTGTTACAGTTTCCCTATAAACAACTATAGGATTACCTTTTATTATATCAACACCTTTTTCTGTTTTTATTCTATTTGTTATAACATCAAGATGTAATTCTCCCATTCCACTTAACAAATGTTGTCCAGTTTCTTCATTAATCTCAACTTTTACAGTTGGGTCTTCTTTTGCAACTATTTTTAGAACTTCTATCAATTTTGGTAAATCTATAGGATTTCTTGCTTCAACAGAACAAGTAACAACGGGCTCAAAAATATGTTTTAATTCTTCAAATGCTTCTATAGGTTTACTACTAACAGTCTCTCCAGCAAAAACCCCTTCTAAGCCAACAATACCTATAATATTACCAGCAATTGCTTCATCTATAATTAATCTTTGTGGTCCTTTATATATATTCACTTGTTGTACTCTAACTTTTTTCTTTGATAAATTCATATAAAGCTCTTGTCCCTTTCTAACAGTTCCACTAAATAATCTTCCACCAGCAACTTCACCAGCATGTTTATCAAAAACTATTTTTGTTGGTATAAATACTACCGGCCCGTTTGGGGAACAATTTAATAAAGCTTTTCCTTCTTCACTTTCTATGTCTCCATGCCAAATTTTTGGAATTCTATATTTTTGTGCTTCTAAAGGATTAGGCAAATGTTTAACAACCATATCTAAAATTATTTTGTGTAAAGGTGCTTTTTTTTGTATTTCATTTATTTTTCCTTCATAATAAGCTTTTATAATATCACTAAACTTTAATCCTGTTTTTTGCATATAAGGAAAACTTAAACCCCATTTATCTTTAGCTGATCCAAATGCAACACTACCTTCAGCAACATTAACATACCATTTTCCTTTAAATTCTTCAGGACAAATAGAATAAATGAATTTATTTATATCATTTATAATTTTAACTAATCTTTCTTGAATCTCTTCTCCAGTAAGTTTTAATTCTTTTATCAATCTATCAACCTTATTAATAAATAAAACTGGTTTAACTCTTTCTCTTAAAGCTTGTCTTAAAACAGTTTCTGTTTGAGGCATCATTCCTTCTACAGCATCAACTAATACAACAGCACCATCAATGGCTCTCATTGCTCTTGTTACTTCACCACCAAAATCTACATGTCCAGGAGTATCAATAAGATTAATTAAATAATCTTCACCATCAACATTATGAACCATACTTACATTCGCACTATCAATTGTAATTCCTCTTTGTTTTTCATCTTCATGAAAATCCATAACAAGTAACTTTCCTGCTAATTCTTCACTTATCATTCCTGCTCCTGAAAGTAAAGAATCTGTTAATGTTGTCTTTCCATGATCTATATGGGCTGCTATTCCTATATTTCTAATTTTTTCTGGTTTTCTCATTAATTCTTTTATTTTTTGTATTATTTCTTCATCTGTGGGCATTTATTTTTTTATTTTTTTATTTTTTAAAGTTTTTTATTGAAAATTTAATAACCATAACATTTATAAACTAAAAATTATTAATTAAGAAATATTTTTCTTAAAATGGAAATAAGAGATAAAATTTTACATACAGGAACAACTGTAGTTGGTGTAGTTGCAAAGAATGCTGTTGTAATTGGAGCAGATAAAAGAGCAACATCTGGGGGACTATTTATTGCACATAAAAAATTTGATAAAATATTTTTGATCACAGATAATATAACAGTAGCAACTGCTGGAAATGTTAGTGACATACAATTAATTTTAAAAATAACTCAAGCTGAACTAAAATTAAAAAAATTAAGAAGTAAAATTGAACCAACTGTAAAAGAAGCGGCAAATTTATTTGCAACATTAACTTATGAAAATATAAGAAAATTTTCACCATTATTATCAATTACAGCTTTTGTTATTGGAGGAAAAGATAATACAGGATATAAACTTTATGAAATAAGTCCTGATGGTAGTATCGCTGAACATAAAGATTTTGTTGCAGTAGGAAGTGGAAGTGTAATAGCATTAGGTGTATTAGAAAGTCAATACAAAAAAGATATTAGCAAAGAAGAAGCAATTCAATTAGTTATAAAAGCAATAAATGCTGCTATGGAAAGAGATACAGCAACTGGAAGTGGAATTGATATTGCAGTAATAGATGAAAAAGGAGCAAAAAAAATAATCGAAGAAGAAGTAGAAATGGTTTTAAGAGAAGTAAAAAAATAAGAATTTTATTTTTTAAATGGAAATATTGAAAATTATATTAGATAAATTACCAAAGGAAATTGTAAATTCGGTTAATTTTGAAGCAAGTGATATAATTATTTATACATCCGATAAGGATTTTTTTATTAATGGAGAAGAAAAAATAAAAGAGATAGTTAAAGAAATCAAAAAAAGAATAGAATTAAGAGCAAGTAAAGAAATTTTGTTAGATAAAGAAAATGCAGAAAAATTGATAAAAAAAATGATTCCTGAAGATGCAAAACTTACTAGAATTCATTTTGATGAAAATATAAGTACTGTTTTTTTACATTGTGAAAATCCGTCAGTTTTTCTAGCTAATAATTCAGAATTATTAAGAAAAATAAGAAATGAAACTTTTTGGAAGCCCAGAATCAGGAGAGTTCCTAAAATGAAAAGTAAAATAGGAGAAGGGATAATAAATTTTATTTATAAAAGTTCTTTATTTAGGAAAAGATTTTTGAATCTTGTTGGGAAGAGAATATATAAAAACTGGAGTAATGAAAAAAAAGAAGAACTTGTAAGAATAACATTTTTAGGTGGAGCAAGAGAAGTTGGTAGAAGTGCTTTACTTTTATATACTCCTGAAAGTAGAGTTTTACTTGATTGTGGAATCGATATTTCAACTCAAGAGAATAGATTTCCTATCTTTAATGTTCCAGAATTTAATTTAAAAGAATTAGATGCAATAATAGTTACTCATTCACATTTAGATCATTCTGGTTTAGTTCCATATATGTATAAAGTTGGTTATAGAGGCCCTGTATATATGACAGAACCTGTTAGAGATACTACTGCTTTATTAGCTTTAGATTATATTAGTGTAACTTATAAACAAGCTTCTTCTCCTTTATATTCTGTTTCTGATATTAAAAAAATGATAAAACATTCTGTAATATTAAATTATAAAGAAGTTTCTGATATAACAAGTGATTTAAGAATAACATTTTTTAATTCTGGTCATTCTCTTGGTAGTTGCATGGTACATATAAATATAGGTAATGGATATCATAATTTGCTTTATACATCTGATTTTAAATATGGAAAAACAAGACTTTTTGATATTCCAACAACAAAATTTGCAAGATTAGAAACTTTGATAATGGAAGGAACTTATGGAGGAAAAGAGGATAAATTACAAAGTAGAAAAGAAAGTGAAAGGCTTTTAATAGAATATACTAAAAGAACATTAGAAAGGGAAGGTAAAGTTTTACTGCCAGTTCTTGGTGTTGGCAGAAGTCAAGATGTAATGTTAATAATTAAAGAAGCTATGGAATCTGGATTAATACCAAAAGTTCCTATATATTTAGATGGAATGGTATGGGATATAACAGCATTACATGCAGCATATCCTGAATTTTTAAATTATAATTTAAGAAAAAGGATATATTCTAATGAAGAAGTTTTCTCGAGTGAACTTTTTTATAGAGTCGGAAGTCAAAAAGAAAGAGAAGAAGTAATAAATGGTGGAAAATGTATAATTATTTCCACTTCAGGTATGCTTGTTGGAGGAGCTAGTTTAGAATATTTTAAACATTTAGCAAGTGAAAAAAATAATAGTATAATTTTCACTAGTTATCAATCACCAAAAAGTTTAGGAAGGAAAATAAAAGAAGGATCGAAAGAAGTTATTTTACCTATAAATGGAAATGAAGAAAAAATTCCTGTGAAATTAGAAGTTTTTAGTATTGAAGGGTTAAGTGGACATAGTGATAGAGAACAACTAATTTCATTTGTTAGTAATTTAAGACCTTCTCCAAAGAGAATTTTACTAAATCATGGAGAATTAAATAAATTAAAAGATTTAGCATCAACATTAAATAAATTATTTAAAGTTGAAACGAGCATTCCTAGGCAACTTGAAGCTATTAGGATAATTTAAATAACAAACTTATAACATATCCTATTATAGCTCCTATTGTTAATGGAGGTAATGCAGGATATGCTTTTCCTCTTTTTCCAAAAATTAAAAGTAAAAGTAATCCAAAAGTTGTAAATAATAAAGTAACTAGTGCTGATTTAATACCATAAACTAAAAATACATTACATATAAAAAGCATTGGTAAAGCTATATCGCCACCACCCAAAGCTGCTATATTAACTTTTATTTTTTTAAGTTTAGTTTTTTTTCCTTTTATTTTTTTTATTTTTTCCATTTCTTTTCTATCTAACCATGGCATAAAAAATCCTGTAAATGTTTTTAAATCTTTTATCATAAATTCTGCCATTTTTTGCATGTGTTTTGTTTTAAAAACAGCAATAACATCATATACAGAAATTATTATTAGTAAAATAATAGCTACATATATATTTACTAATGGTAAAAATAATATAACAATACCAGGATATATAAAAATTTCTGATAGATTATGAATAATTACATCTCTTCTATAAGTTTTAAAATAAGCTATCAATATTGCAATAACTAAAGCAAAAATTTCAGCTATTTTTACATTTATTCCTCCTAAAGAAATTTCTTTTTTTGATATATTAATTAAAATTAATGAAAAAGAAATAAAAAGACCAATCAAAAAAACAACAAAAAACCAAAACCTAATTATTCTTATTATACCTATCTTCATAAATAATATAAAAATTACAGTTGCAATAACTATGGCTATTAAAAAACTTATTATTATTTGGATGATATCTATTTTTGTCTTTATTTCTATTCTTTCAGGAATAATTTCTCTAGTTAAGCTTATATTTTTTCCTTCCTCACTTATATTTAATTCAGTTTCATTAATTTTTTCACTTATATTTTTTTTAATTTCTTCTTTATAGAAATTTTCTCTATATGAATATGTAACATAAATTCCTATAAGCTGGGCTAAAATAAAAAATAAAATTAATATTAAAACAATTTTTATTTTATATTTCATATAAAATAAGTTAAAAAAACCTTTTTAAATTTGTTGAATTATTTAATAAATGAAAAAAGTAGTTATATCTCCATATGAAGCTTATGGAAAAATTACAGAAAAAGAATATGAAAAATATATAACTCAATTCGGCATAAAGAAAATAGATGAAAAAATAATTAATAAAATAGAATATTTCACAAAAGATATACATTTCATGCTTAAAAGAAAAATTTTTTTTGCACATAGAGATTTAGATTGGATACTAGAAAAATATGAAAATGGAGAAAAATTTTTTTTATATACTGGAAGGGCTCCTAGTGGGCCAGTTCATATAGGACATTTATTGCCATGGGTTTTTACTAAATGGCTCCAAGAAAAATTTAATGCTGAAGTTTGGTTTCAATTTCCAAATGAAGAAAAATTTCTTTTTAAAAAAAATATTAGTTGGGAAGATACTCAGAAATGGCTATATGAAAATATGTTAGATGTTATTGCAATAGGTTTCAAACAAAAGAAAACACATTTTTTAATTGATACAAAACATGCAAATCTGCTTTATGAACCTGCATGTAAAATTGCTAAACATATAACTTTCTCAATGGTTAGAGCAACATTCGGTTTTAATAATGAAATAAATATAGGAAGTATTTTTTTTACATCAATGCAAGCAGTTCCTTCAATTTTACCTAGTTTATTAGAAAAAAAGAATATACCATGTTTAATTCCATGTGGGATAGACCAAGATGCTCATTTTAGAATTGCTCGTGATATTCTACCAAAACTTGGATTTTATAAACCTGCTTTAATTGAATGTAAATTTTTACCTGCATTACAAGGAATAAAAAAAATGTCTAGTAGTGAGGAAGTTACAGCAATATATACTACAGATAATCCAGAAACTGTAAGATATAAAATTATGAAGCATGCATTTTCAGGAGGACAACCAACTATAGAAGAGCATAGAAAAAAAGGTGGAAATCCTGATATAGACATTAGTTATCAATGGTTATATATGTTTTTTGAGCCAAATGATAAAGTTATAGAAAAAATTTATTTTGATTATAAATCTGGTTTACTTTTATCTTCTGAGATAAAAGAAATACTTATAAATAAAATAAATAAATTTCTAGCAAAACATCAAAAAGAAAGGGAAAAAGCAAAAAATAAAGTTGAAAAATATATCTACAATCCAAAAGATTGATATTACTCAATTATAGTTACAATAGAAAAATTTATAAACTTTAAATTTTTATTACTATAAAATGAAAATAGAATTTAATAAAGAGATAGCAAATAGAATTAGGGCCATATTTGGGCTAAATGAATATGAAACAAAAGTTTGGCTTGCTTTACTTTTTAAAGGAGTATCAACTATAGGAGAAATATATGAATTAAGTGGAGTTCCTAGAAGTAGAGTTTATGATGTTTTGGAAAGTTTAGAGAGAAAGGGATTTGTTATAATGAAGATAGGAAAACCTTTAAAGTATATGGCAATACATCCTGAAGATGTTATAGAAAAAATTAAATTAAATTTGATTAATGAAGCAAAAGAAAAAATTAAAATTTTTGATAATATTAAAAATACAGAAGAATATAAATATTTAAATAATCTTTTTGATAAACAAATAAAAACAGTAAATGTGGAAGATGCAATTTCTATAGTAAAGGGAAAATTTAATATAAATTCTTTATTGAGATCAACTATTCAAAATGCTAAAAAAAATATTATTATAGTAACAAACGCTGATAATATTCACAATGAAGCAAAAATAATAAAACAATTTATAAATAAATTAAAAAAAGAGAAAGTTAATTTAATTTTAGCTGCAAATTGTAATGATTATGTAGCAAAAAAAGTTTCAGCAGACTTGGGAATAAGAATAAGAAAAATTGATATAGATGCTAGATTAATAGTAATAGATGATAATGTTTTCATAATTAATAAAGAAAATGAAACAAAAAATGAATATGCAATAAATATAAAAAGTAATTTTTTCTCATCTTCTATAAAAAATTTATTAAATAGTTACCTAAACAAAAAATAATTATTTTTCATTAATTTTTGTAATTCCATTTTCCTTGTTAAATTTTATTATATTATCAACAAAAGTTTCTATCTTAGGATCATGACTAACAATAATTAATTGTTCTGCATTTATTTCTCTGAATAAATCACCCATCTTTTCTAATTGACTTTGACTAAATCCATCTGTTGGTTCATCTAAAATTAATATTCCCTTAGTTTTTACATTTGTAAAAGAATTTATTAATTGATTTAATGCTAACCTATAAGCTAAAGCTAAAGCAGTTTTTTCTCCACCAGATAAATTCATATAATCATTTTCATATCCATTTTGTTCTATTATTGGAGTGAAATCTTCTGCAAGCCTTATCTCGATAGAATCATCAACTAGCATAGAAAACCATCTCTTCAATAATAATTCGAAATCTTTATTTATTTTCATTAAAACAATTTTTTCCAATTTTTCAATTATTTCGTAAAATTCTTCACTTAACCAATTTTCAAATTTTGAAATTTTTTCTATTTTATTTTTTAATTTTTCTTTTTTTTCAAGTTCATTATTTTTTTCATTTAATTCCTCTCCTAATAATTCTATTCTTTCTTCTATTCTTGCCAATTTTTCTCTTGAAAATTTAATTTTCTCTTCGATTTTATCGATAAAATTTTCCATATCATCATATTTTTCTTTTAATTCTTTATAATAGTCCTCATCAAAATTTAAGCTGGATATTTTTTTATTTAAATCTTCTATTTCTTGTTTTAATATTTCAAATTTTGATATTTTATTTTTATATTCCTTTATCTTATCAATCAAATAATCCTTCCTGTTTATTTCTTTCTCTATTTCTTTTGCTTCTTTATTTTTCTTCTCAAATTCTTTTTCAATTTCATTAATTTTTTCTTCAATTTCTTTCAATTTTTTTTCATTTTCCTCAATAAATTTCTCACTTTCATCTATTTCAGAATTTATCTTTGCTATTATCTTTTTTTTATGTTCAATATCAACTTTTTGTTTACATTTTGGACAAATATCAAGATTTTTTGTTTCTTCAATATTTTTTATTTTTTCCTCAATCAATTTTTTATTATAATAAATCTTCTTAATTAATTCGTCTCTTTTTTCTCTAAATTTTTTCTTTTCACTATCATACTTTTCCATAAATGCCTCAATTTCGTTACTTTTTTCAATAAGTTTCAATTTTTCTTTTTTTACTTCTTCTATACTTAAATCTTTAAATTCAAAATTTTTAATCTCTCTTTCTATATCTTTTAATATTTTTTCTTTTTCATTTTTTCTAACCTCTAACTCTTTCAACTTAAGAATATTTTCCTCTATATTCTTTATTTTTTCTTCTATATCTTTTATTTCATCGTTAATATTTAATTTTTCATCTTCTAATTTTTTTATTTCCTCATTGATATTTAATTTTTCATCTTCTAATTTTTTTATTTCTTCTCTAAGATTTTTTATTTCTTCTTTAATAGAATTTATATCTTTTATTTCCTCACTATAAATTTTTATCTCATTTCTCAATTGTCTAGTATATATTAATAAATTATCTTTAACTCTTTTATATTTATCAATATTAAACAATTTTCTTATTATTTCCAATCTAATATCAGGCTTCTCAAGTAAAACTCTTTTCATCTCTTCCTGGGGAGTATATACAGTAAACTTATAAATTAAATTTTTCTTTTTTTGATCAACAAAATTTAATATATTTGAAATTTTTGCATTCAATTCTTCAACACTCAATGATTCTTTTTTTCCATCATAAATTATGAAACATTCTCCTTGCATAAAATTATCTTTCTTTCTTAATAATTCTCTATAAATAGTATATTCTTTTCTATCAATCTCAAATTTCACTTTTACATATCCTCTATTGCAACCATGTCTTAAAATAGAATGGCCTTCTATTTCTCCTCTTTTTAATCCAAATAAAGCAAATTCTAATGCAACAAGAACAGAACTCTTGCCACTACCAATATCTCCTGAAAATAATATCGATGATGAAGGAAAATTAATTATTGTATTCCTATGACTTCTTATATTATAAAGCTCTATACTTTTTATCCTCATTTTAATAAATTAATTAATTTTTCTTCTTCATTCTTTATACTTTTTAATAATCTTTCCTCAAAAATAAAATTTGTTTCTCCTTCATTTTTTTCTTTATCTAAAAGAAAAATTAAATTTTTTATTAGATCTTTATTTTTGAATTTATTAAAAAAATCTTCTTCAATTTTTTCTAAATTGCTTTCTAGCTTTATATCAAGTTTTTCAACTTCAAATTGTTTAGAATGAAGTTTACTTGTATTTCTAAGCAGTATGCCTCCTTTTTTTTCAACAATATCATTTATCTTACTAAAGTCTATTTGGCCAACACTACCCTCTTTCAATACTCCCTCAATTCTTAGACATAAAATCTTATTTTTTAAATCAAAATCATTTATTTTTTCGATAATTTCATTTGTTAAATAAAAAGGATTTTTTTCATCTGCACATATTTTCATAGAAATAATTTCATAATTATTTAATCTTTTAATTTCTATATTTTTATTTTCTAAATCTACAAGTAAAGCATACCCGCCTTTTAGTTTTTCCATCTCATCAAAATTATTTGGAAATGTTGGGCCTGGATAAGCAAAAATTTTTCCATCTCTCTTTAGTATTTTATTCTCATGTATATGACCAAATCCATAATAATCAAAATAATTAGGTAATTCTGAAATCTTTATTCTATCAATTTTTAAATCTGTAAGTTCTTCTATAGCTGAATGAATTAGTAATATTTTCTTTTTATTCATAAACTTATCCTTATTTTTTTCAAGAAATTCTTTTAATTTTTTCACATCTTCAATTTCTTTGCTTTTTCTTTTTCCACTAATTCCTATTACAAATAAATCATCATCAATAAAATAGTTTATATCTTCATTTTTTGTAAAATCAACATTTTTAGCTATATCACTAACTTCAAGCAAATTTATTGCTCCAAAATCGCTTAAAGAAATATCATGACTTCCAGCTATTAAATATATTTTTATTCCTTTTTTTCTAGCCTCTCTTAATTTTTTTATTGTATTTATTATTATTTTTAAAGATGGTAAAGGTACATCAAAGAGATCTCCTGTAATTAATATACCATCAACTTTGTTTCTTATACTTATATCTATAGCCTCTTTAAATGCATTAAAGCTTATTTCATTAATCTTTTCATTTCTCCATCCACCAAGATGACAATCACTTATATGAAGTAACTTCATTAATTTAAAAAATTTATAAAGTTTTTTAAATATTTTTATTAATGGATTTTCCAAAATCAAAATTTTCAGGATTTTTTTATGAAAAAAATGAAAAAGAATTAATAAAACAAATCAAAAAATTTTTCTCTAAAGTTAAAACTCAAAATATAAATGCAAAAGCAATAATTACTGCACATGCAGGGTATAATTTTAGTGGTTTAGCTATGGCAACTAGCTATAAAGCTTTAGGTGATTTTGATAAAATAGTTTTATTTGCTACAAATCATAATTTTCCATCATCAAGTCATTTTATAATTCCAAACAAAATAAAAGGGATAGAACTACCTTTAGGAAAAATTAACTTTTTTTACTTTGATATACCATATACAAAAAAAGATGATAATGCTATAATAAATGAACATAGCATAGAAGTACAATTACCATTTATAAAATATCTAAATGAAAATGCAGAAGTATTTCCCATTATTGTTAATACTTATGATTTAAGTATTATTAGTATGATTATTGATAAGATATTAGAAAAAGATAATTTCAAATTTGTTTTTACTTCAGATTTTACACATTATGGAATAAATTATGGTTTTGTTCCATTTGAAGAAAAAGGAAAAAAATTAATAGAAAAAATTCATGTTCTTGATAAGGAAATTATAGAAAAAATAATTTTATTGGATATAGAAAATTTTATTCAAGAATCAAAAAAAACTACTATTTGTGGAAGTAATGTTATTGCTTGTTCCATAGAACTTGCAAAAAAACTTAATCTAAAACCAATATTATTAAATTATTATACAAGTGCAGAAGTAACAAAAGATTATAATGAATTTGCAATAGTTGGTTATGCTTCAATTGCTTTTAAATAATCTATTAATTTTATTTCTTCATCGATATTATAAATATAAACTTCCCCAAATTTATGTTTAAATATTTCTTTATTCAAATCTAATTTTATTTTAGGATATATTAAACAATTCTTTGCTTGTTTTGTGTCAAATCCTATAGCTAATAAAAAATTGAATAAATCTAAAGCATCTGGAATTTTAGAGTTATTTTTTGCATTTATGAATAAACAAAAATTTACTTTCTTTTTTCTTGCCCAATTTGCATTTTGAATTATTTTACTTAAATAAATAAAATCATTTTTTTCTATAGCTTTTAAAATTTTTTCAAGTTCTATCCCAATTGCTATATTATTTCTTTTCATTATATTTAGTAAAACATGATTTATACCAGAATAAGCATAATGCAAATCGTCTTTTTTATTAAAATAAGGGAAAAAAATATCTACAATAGCTATATTGCTCCTCTTCAATTCAAGAAGTTGTTTATTAAGATAATAATTTTCTGTTCCTTCTATAGCAATTAAAAAATTTTTTTCCCTCTTTAAATTGAAAATTTCATTTAGAAATTTTTTTCCATCTTCTTTTAATAATTTTTCTTTAATTATTAAAACATCTGAACTTATTTTTTTTATATTCTTATTCTCTAAAATTTCTGCAAATAAGAAATGGTCAAAATTTTTTCTATCTTTAATTTTTCTAAAAAAGCAAATACAGCAATAACCTTTCATAAAATTTTTAATTTAAAATTAAATAAAAATTTAATGGTATATGAATTTTTTGAATTTTCAATAAAGACAAATAAGAGAGAAGAAATAATAGATATAACTGAAAAAATTTATGATTTATTAAAAAAATCAAAAATAAAAAATGGTATTTGCTTAATTTATGTGCCTCATGCAACTTCAGCAGTAATAATTAATGAAAATTATGATAAAGCTGTTTGTGATGATATAATAGAATGGTTAAAAGATTCTATTCCTAAAGGAATATGGAAGCATGATAAAATTGATAATAATGCTGATTCCCATATAAAATCAAGTTTGCTTGGATGTGATAAAGTACTAATTGTGAAAGATAAAAAGTTATTATTGGGAAAATGGCAAGGAATAGGTTTTGTTGAGCTTGATGGGCCAAGAGAAAGAAAGATAAATGTTTTATTTTTTGGAGAATGAGATTTATAGTTATTGATGGAATAGATGGAGCTGGAAAATCAACAATGGCAAAACTTTTAGCAAAATATTTAGCTAAAAAAAATTTTAAAGTTTTTATAACGCATGAGCCATGCAAAAATACAAAAATAGGAAAAAAAATAAAAGAATTAGTTAGAAAAAATAAAAAATTCTCAAAAGAATTTTGGATTACTTTATTTAATCAAGATAGAATTGAGCATATAGAAAATATAATAAAACCAAAATTGAATATGGGCTATATTGTTATTTCAGATAGATATTATTATAGTACTTTAGCATATCAACTTAACGAAAAAAATTGGAAAAAATATTTAGATATAAATAAATTTTTGAAACCTGATTTAGTATTTATTTTGGATGTTTATCCTTCTATAGGATTAAATAGAATAAAAAGAAAAAAAACAATTTTTGAAAAGGAAAAATTTTTAGAGAAAGTTAGAAAAAAATTTTTATTAATTTATAAAAAAAGAAAAATTTTGGATGAAAATATTTATCTTATTGATGCAAATCAACCAAAAACAAAAGTTTTTTTAGATATAAAAAAAATAATTGATAATTTCATAAAATGATTATAACTATAAATGGTACTCCTGGAAGTGGAAAAACAACAATTGCTAAAGCAATTGCAAAAAAATATAAATTAAAATTTTATTCGATTGGTGAAATAAGAAGAAATATTGCAAGATTTTTTGGACTAACTATTGATGAATTTAATAAAATTGGTGAAAAATATATTTTTACTGATGCTATAGTCGATAATATGATAAAAATATGTATTAAAGATAACGCAGTTATAGATGGAAGATTAGCTTGGTACTTTTTTAATAAAAGTATAAAAATTTTAGTTTTGTGTGATAAAAAAATTGCAGCAAAAAGAATATTCAAAGAGGTAAAGAAAAATAAAAGAAAAAGTGAAAAAAAGTATAAAAATATAAAAGAAATTATGAAAGAAATAGATGAAAGAATAAAAAGTGATAATAAAAGATATAAAAAATATTATGGAATTAAAAATATTTTCGATTTTAAAAATTATGATATAATCATCGATACTTCTCATCTAGAAAAGAAAGAAATGATAGATATTATGCTAAAAATTTTAAAGTTATTTTAATGGGCCCGACGGGATTCGAACCCGCGACACCCGGGTTAAGAGCCCGGTGCTCTACCTGGCTGAGCTACGGGCCCATAAATTGGTATATTTTCATATTTTTAAAATTTTGATAAAATTTAAAAACTTAAATAAAAAAAAATAAAAAATGAAAGAAATTTAAGAAATAAACCAGTTTAATCTTCTTAAAGCTCCAAGTTTTTCTTTTTTTCCTATTTCTGCATTTTTTATTGCATCTTGAAGCAAGCTAATACTTTTTTCATATCTTAATTTATTTATAGGATATGGAACACCATCTTTTCCACCATGAGCAAAACTATAGCTAGCAGGATCTTGCCAGCTTGGTTCTTTACCATAAATTAAAGCACTTATTAAACATAAAGCTCTTATAGTATTTTTTCCAATACCTTCTA
>JAWAZI010000008.1:0-11577 GCA_038817835.1 Candidatus Pacearchaeota archaeon
TTTTTTTTATTAATTTTAATTTTTTTAATTTAATTTAATTTATAGAATTTAATTTTTATTTTATAGAATTTTAAATAATGAAGCTTGAAAGATAAATTATAAATAAAGGAATAGATATTATATAATAATAATAAGAAAAAAATAAGGAAGTAAAAAATTAATAAGTTAAGAAGTTATCAAGTGTTATTATAGGTTCTAATTGTTTTTCGGGATCTCGGGAAATAGGTTCTTCTATTTTTTGTAATTCTTTTTCAGAAATTAAAATATTGTATAAGTGTCTGTCGTTTCTCCAGGATAAAGATTTTAAAATTTGTATTTTTTCTTCGTAGTTCTCAAAAAAGCAAAAGTATTTTTTGTCTGTCAAGACTTTACTGTTTGTAATTTTGTTTATTATTAGATATATAGATTTATTTTTGCTTGCTACTATTGGAAATTCAATAGTGTTTATGTAGTCATAAAAATCCTGAAATTTTCTTAAAACTTCTTCTTCTATCATATTTTTTCAATTATAATAAGTATAAACTAATATTTAAATGTTTCGTTAAAAAATAAAAAAATAAAAAAGGAAGCAAAAAATATTTTAATTTTGTTTTTTATTTTTTAACTAAAAATTTTTTAGCATCTTCAGAATTATTGAATAGAACTTTATAGCACTTAGGACACATATATTCTTTTTTATTATAACAAAAAGGACGAAAAGGAATGCCTTCAAGTTTCTTATAGGTACCATTAAACTTTAAATATATTGTGAAGGTATTGTGGAAATAACATATGAGATGGTTTATTTCTTCATTACATTTAGGACATTTAACCATTTTTATCACCAAAATTTATTATAAACACTAATATTTAAATGTTTCGTTAAAAAATAAAAAATAAGGGAAGTAAAAAGAATTATGGGTCATCCAATGCTATATTTAGACAATCTCGGAAATGATTAAAGGAGACATTACCAAACTCTAAAGTTTTATCGGCGTATCTTAACCTAATAGTTGTCCCTGAATATTCAATTTCTGGATTTTTTGTTAAAAGAATTATAACATCAAATAATGTAAAGCAAGGATATTGGCAAAAACTCTCATGAATTTTCTTCATTTTCTCATATATCGATATTATGGAGTCGTATGTCAAACTGTTTAGTTCTTCAATTTCTTTTACCATTTTTCTTTTCACCTTTTTTCATTTTTATATAATATACATACTAATATATAAATGTTTCGTTTTAAAAAATAAAAAAATAAAAAAATAAAAGGAGGTAAAAAAAGAATTATGGCATTAATTTAAAGTCCTCTTTTGTAAAATCGATCTTATAAATGATGGCATTTTTAGAAAGTTTAGCGACCTTAACGTAATAATATTTGCTTTTGACGTCCTCATCGTCCTCATCAAAAACGTAGAAGCCAATAACACCATCATCAGTTTTTTCAAGTTCGCAAGTTGGGTGCTGGAAGTCAAAAAATCTCTTAGCGTAATACTCAACAATTTTTTCGATACTGCTTAAAATTGCGTTGTCAATTTCTGAACAACAAATTTTCTCACCGTCACCATACAGCTTTATGTATTTTTTGCCTATTTTACCTAAAAATAAAATTTTTTCTTTTCCCATTCTCCTTCACTTTTTTTCAAAAATATATAATATACATACTTATATTTAAATGTTTCGTTTTAAAAATTTTAAATTTTATTTAAATAATATAATAAGGAATATAATTAATTTAATAATAAAAAAATAAAAAAGGAAGTGGAGTTTAAATTTGTATGTTATGGACTTTTTGAATATGTGATTTAAGCATTTCTAAAACTTTTTTAGCATTTTCAATATTATTTTTATAAAGTTCGTCGTCTAAAAAACAATGATATAGAGCACAATCAAAACATTCAAGATAAGGTAGTCTATTAAATTCTTTTATTATTTTTTCTTTTTCTTCCATATTTTTAACACCATAAAAATAAAAGAATACACTTATATTTAAATGTTTCGTTTTTTAATCCTCTTGTTCTTTTGTATGATCTATTATAATTTCCCAACCATTTTTTTTAAGTGTTTTAATTGTTTCCTTAAGTTCTTTTAAATTTTCTATTTCTACTATTGTTATAGAGGGATAATTATCAGGTATATCTTCAAGATAAAGGATTTTATTTTTATATTTAAAAGCGTATGCTCTGCTTGTATCATTTTCAGCTAATAAAAGAAAATCAAAATATTTTTCATCAAGAAAAAACTTTTCTTCCATATTTAACACCAAAAATAAAAGGGATTGCTTATATTTAAATGTTTCGTTTAAAATAAAAAATTTAAAAAAACATAAAAAATAAAAAAATAAGGAAGTAAAAAAAGAATTATGAATCTTTAAATTTTTTTGGTTTTAATGTAATTTCAAGTGTAATAATATCTTCATCTTCAGTAATCTCAAAATCTTCAACAATTTCATTAAAAAGATTAAAAGGAATTTGAGGGAGCCAACCACCTTTAACAAAAACATAAGGGCTATCGTCATCAACAACTTCATCATTTATTAAAAGTGGTTCATAAACAACAATCATATCAACATTTTCTCCATATCTATCTATTACTTTCTCGAGAGTCATTTTATTTTTTTTCTCATCTTCTTCTAATTCCATTTTTTTCACCAATTTTTTATAAATACACTAATATTTAAATGTTTCGTTTTAAATAAAAAAATAAAAGGAAGTAAATTATATTATTTTGGTTGTAGTTTAATTACTTTATATTTTATCTCTAAATATGGTATTTTATTCTCATCAAGTTTATAAATAGCTTTAAAAGTATCTTGTGGTTTTTGATTTAAAAATTCTGGATTTTCTTTATATAAATCTTTAAGAGTTTTATAAAATGGAGAAATAAAGCTCATTATAACAGTTGAAAAAATAGCGTATAAACTTCTTTTTGTATTTTCTATTTCAATTCTTACAATATACTTCATTAAATTCACCTATAAACAATTTCCCTTATAATTTTCTCAAGTTCATCAAAATATACATATTCATTTTTATAAATTTCTTCTTCATCAATATTAGGAATTTTTATAATTTTATCGCCTATTTTTTCTAATCTATCTTTAAGTTTGTATGCTCTTATTTCATATAAATCAGGAATAGGATTATATTTTATATCTATATTTTTTATTTTTCCTTGTAGTCTTGAATGAAACCTTAAAGTATATTTGTCTAATGGTATTATTGCTTTTATTTCATATTCAGAAATAAAAAAAGGGTTTTGTATAATTATTTGTTTTAATAAAGTTTTTTGAATAACATTAAGTTTTTTGTTCTTTTCAATTTCTTTTATTAATTTTTTTGCTATTTTTGTAGGATCAATAATAAAAGTTTTTTCCATTTTTAACACCAAAAAATAAAAGAAGATACTACTATATAAATGTTTTGTTTATAAATGTTCTTGCTCTATGCTTAAAGGTTTTGTTTCAAGAAGTCTAATCATTTTAGACAATTGAACGATAAAATCAGAAAACCATAAAACTAAAGTTTTTTTCTCTCTTTTTGTTAAAGGTTTATTTTCAACAATATCATTAACAACACGAAGAGCAATATCAATAGAGTTTAAAATATCTGTTATTGTTTTTTTCCTCCATTCTTTAGCAGAGATAATATTTTCAATACTCATTTTTAACACCAAAATTTTTAAGTAATTTATAACTTTTAACCATATCAATATCTCTATTTAAGCAATCTTCACACCAAATACATACATCGTTGTTAAATTCTTCTTTTAAGATAACTTTATAGAGTTTTTCTTGTTTTTCATTTTCACAATTAGTATTTTCACACAAATTTTTTCACCAATCTTTTATAATAAAACACTTATATTTAAATGTTTCGTTAAAAAAATAAAAAATAAAAAAAGGAAGTAAATTCCTATTATTCTCGTACGGCAATAGGTTCTCCTGTTTCATTATCTAATTCTAAGAAATCGTAAATTATATCCCCAGCCCCTTCTTCAAGAGGAAAAATAGCATATACTTCATTAAGCCTATCTTGTTCTTCAAGTTCTTTTAAATAAGATACTATTTCTTTTTCATTTCCAATCTTGCTTATATATAAATTACACCAATCTCCTAATGTCATAATTACTACATATTTCATATTTTTTCACCTTTTAAAAATTTTTCTGCTTCTTCTTCATTATTAAATAAAACTTTATTACATTTAGGACATTTAACCATTTTTAACACCAATTTCGTTTTATTTTTTTAATATTAAATTGTCGCATAAAAAACATAATCAATTTCAATAGATTTTTTTGCTTCTTCTCTTATTTTTTTAAGAAAATCAAAATAACCTTCTGGATCAATATCTGGAGGTGGAGGATACTCATCTCTTATTAAGGTTTTTCCTACTTCGCTATTTGCTGGAATAAAATAAACTATTCCATATCCAAATAAACCATCACCTTCAATTAAAACAGGTATATATTTTTTTCCACCAATTTTTTTAAAAACCATATTTTTTCACCAATTTTTTTATAAACATACTTATATTTAAATGTTTCGTTTATGGAAGTTCAAAAATTAAATTTTCAATATCTTTCTTTATTTCTTCTAATTTTTCTTTACTTATAATTTTAAATTTTGTAATCATAGCATCTTCCAAAATTTTTTCAAAAATTTTAAGAGCGACATAAACATTAACAGGATCTAAATTTTTCTCTTTTCCTAATTTAGAAATAAAAGAGTTTATTTCTTTATAAATTTCATTTATTTCTTTAATTCTTTCTTCAATCATTTTTCCACTTTCCATACTTTCTTTAATTTTTCTATTTCAAAAGTTCTTTTAATTTCCTGAATTTCTTTAAAGAGATATTCAACATCATCTTCAAGTTTTTTTATTCTTCTTAAAATTTCTTCTTCATTCATTTTTATTCTTCTCCTCTTTTTTTCCATATTCCCTTTTTTCTTGATAAAAGAAAATAACTTCGGCATTCATTTCTTTTAAAGCTTCTTTTATTCTTTTTGTAAAGAAATCTTTTATCATTTGAAATACACCATTATAAATAGAATAATTAAAGCAGAAATTATTATTATATCTATTATGAATAATTCTATTATTGCTTTTCTATTATCATCAATTCTTTTGTCTAATCTATCAATTTGTCCCCAAATAAACCTTAAATCTTCTTCATCCAACATATTTTTTCACCAATTTTTAAACATACTTACTTATATATAAATGTATCGTTTTTTTATCTTATTTTTTCTATCCCTTTTTTTCATAAATTAAGTAATATTTTTTTCCATCACTATATAACTTATTTCCATAATAATAAGGATATGAAAAATCACTTCTGGTCGTCTTTTTAAGATCTATTTCTTTTTCATTATTTAGTTTGATAGTAAAACATTCTAACATATCCATACAAACAATAGTATTATCAAAACTACGATAATATATAACACCTTCAAAAACTAAAAATTTTCTCATTTTTCTTCACTAACTTCTCTTATATAGTAATATTGCTTTTTTAATAATTCAATTATTTTATTTACATCTTCTTCTTTTCCTTCAATTATTATTTTTATGTTTTCTGGACTATTTTTTATAAAAAATTTTTTAGAAAGAATTAAAGTTTTTTTCATTTTTCTTCAACTCTTTTTAAAACTTGTTTTCATTTTCTCAACCATTTTTCATAAATAAAAAAAAGAAAAAGGAAGTAAAAAATTTAGTTTTTTCATTCCTTTCCAGCTTTCTTTGTTAAATAAGCGAAAACTAAAGAACCCAATAGCAATATTACAATTAGCAAAACTATGAAGAATAATAGCATATTTCCTTCTTGCGGATATCCAGCATAGGCACCAACAGCAATAGTGATTGTATAAGGTATAGTTTCAATTTTAGTTTCTGTTTTCTTTATAGTTTCTGTTCTTATTTCAGTCATTATATCAGTTTCTGTAACATATCTTCTTTCAACAATTGGATAAGTTATTATTGAAACTTCATATTCTGTAATATATCGTGGGTATTTTACTGTTATAGTTCTAACTTTTGTAAGATATTTTGTTGTTGGGATTTCTTGTGTATAAGTATTTGTTATAGTTTCAGTTTCTGTAACATACTCTGTTTCGCTAACAGTTTCAGTTGTAGTTTCTGTTACTGTATCCGTTGCTGTCACGGTCGGTGTTTCAGTTGCTGTTTGAGTTATAGTAGTATATTCAGTTTCAGTTGTAGAGATAATTTCGGTTGTAGTTTCTGTAATAATTGTAGTTGTAGAAATAGTAGTATATTCTGTCTCTGTAACAGTAGTTGTAGGTGTTACAGTTGTAGTTTCAGTAGTAGTTTCGGTTAGTGTAGTTGTAGTAGTGATTGTTTGTAGACTTACAACAATTGTTATTTCATTACTCCAAACATTATGCCCAACCCATCTTGTTTTTACCAAACGAGAACCCACATCGTATATGCTCGTGAAAGCATAGTTAATTTCATAATATCCATTATTATCTGTTTTATCCTTTACACCAGTGGGTTTTCCATCAACATATAATTCTATCCACTCGCTCTTTTTTGGATTGCCATCAACATATAAATAGCCAGAGAACTTTATATTTTCGCCAAGAATTACAGAAGTTTTATCAGCTTGAAGCGTCAAATTGGAACTTGCACAACCAGCAACAGGTAAGACTAGACACATCATTAATATAACAAACATAATTAATTTTTTTCCCATCCTCTTTTTTCACCTCCTTTTTTTCTTTTTTTTAATTTTCCCTTCCCCCTATCCCTTCAGAATAGGGTTTGGAAGCTAAATATTCTCTAACTTTATTAATTTTTCTTCACCAATAATCAGGAATGCCTAAAAGAATACAACAATAGCAACACCAATTTTTATGAATACAAGGATGACACCAAAAGCTTGTTTTAGAATTTTGTCCGCAAATTTCACATTTTACATCTTTTCCATTTACTGCATAGCTTGTTATAATTTCCCATTTTATATCTCTATTGAAAAATCTAAATAAAGCATCTTTATTTATTTCTGGATTTGATAAACAATAAGAAATCAAAGGTTTTACTCTTTTTTCTAAAATAGTTTTATGAAGATTAAATCTTTCACTCATTTTTCTTCATCTCACATTTTTCATCAACTCTTTTATTCCTTTTATCTTCAACTTTTTTATTCCTTTCTTAAAAAAATGTAGTGATAAAGCCAAAGTATTTGTATCTTTATCAATAATTATATTTTCAAAATTTTTAGGAAAAGATTTAAGTATATATTTTATATCGGAAAAAGTAATTATTATTGTATTAAGTGTAACAGTAAAATGATGAGTAAAACTTGTTTCAAAATATTCAATATTTATGATATCCATTTTGTTTTTTTCTAATATTCTTTTAATATTTTCCTCTATTTTCTTTACTTCTCCTTTTTCATTCATTTTTCTTCACTTTCTTTTAAATATTCTTCTAAAATTTCTCTTATTTTTTCTTGAACTGTCTTTTTCTCTTCTAAAGCAAGATCTAAAAGTTTTTGGTAAATTTTATCTGGGATTGATAAGCTTATTGATGGCATTTTTCACCACTAACATTAATATTATTAATGTTAACACTAATATTTAAATGTTTATACTTTTGTTTTTAATTTCTTAACCCAAAAGAGCAAATTTAAATCTTTTAGAGCTTTTTTTACTAACCAATCTCCTCTTTTAAAAGCCTGGTCTTTTGTAGGAGAATAAACTGTTAAAATATAGTCGTATTTAGGGAAAAAGCTTTGAAAAATACGATATTTAAAGCTTGGATCCTTCTCAAAAGTATCCTTACAAACCTTTTCAATTCTTTCTTTATCTTTTTCTTTAAATCCAATATTTGTTGAGAAAATTTCTTTTTTAAAAGGTTTTAATTCTTTTTCCAATTTTTTACTCACCTCATTAATTTTTTTATCTATTTCTTTAATATTTTCATTATTTTTAATCATTTCTACAATATTTTTTAAATCTTTCTCATATTTTTTTACAATATGAGTTATTTCTTTTATTTTTCCTTGATCTTTTTCATAAAAAGCTAAATCTAGCCACCTTCTTTCTCCTAAATAATATTTATTTAAGGCTAATCTTAATCTATAAGGATCATCTTCTAATATAGCTCTATAAATAAAATGCTTAAAATCGTCTATTTCTTTATTAAAGTAAATTTTTAAAAGAAAGCCAAAACCAGAAGAGCTTACTCTTACAGCAAAATCTTCATATTCAGGAAGCTTCATAGCTTTAACTAAAACTCTAACAAGCAATTTTGCGTCTATACTATCTAAATCAATCCATAAATAGCTCATCTAACAACCCCCAAATTTCTTAATAATGTTTCATATCTTAGCCTCCACCATTCAGGCTGTTTTTCTGCTTCGCTTGAAACTCTAACAACAGCATAATCATAATCATAAACTAAGCATTTTAAAATTGCTTTTTCAGGAGTTTTCATAGTAGGAGGAGCTCTTTTAAGAAAGCCATCAGTAACCATATCCCACTCAACAATATCTTCCATCGTCCAACCCATATAACCTGTTTCTGCAAAATCATATACATCATCATAACCACCAGAAGCTGGAGAAAGAGCCCAATCTTTAAGTAAATCTTTAGCTAATTTTATGCATTTTTCTTTAATTTCTTCAATATCTAAACAAATTCCTTGAAAATGAAACTCTATATGTCTTGTTTCTACACCTAAAGGAACATATTTTGCAGAAACTACATAAACAAAATGTCTCCATCCTACAATTAATTTTCTTAATTCTTCTAAATTTTTCTCAGCTTCTTTTCTTAATTCTTCTGTTCTTCTTGCCCATTCTGGTTTTTTTATTCTTTCAAAACTTCTTATGATTGAATTTAGAAGATCAATTTCCCTTTCTTTTACTTCTATTCCAGTATTTACTAAATCTTCAAATTTCTTAATTTCTAGAGTTGCTTTTAATTCATCAATTTGTCTTAAAATCCTTCTTCTTGCTCTTTCTTCAGTTAAAATATCTCTTGCATAACTTTGAGTTTCATAAGAAACAAACCTGCCTGCTAATCTTCTTTCTCTTACAATTGTTCTTAATGCTCTATACCTTTCTCTTGGAGTTAATCTCCTCAAATACTCTCTTATCCAATCTCCTTCAGCATAAATTGCTCTGAATAAACCTGCTCTTTTTGCTCTATAATATCTTTCTGCTCTTTCAAATAAGGAGAGATTACTTCTAATAATTCTTTTAGCTTCAAGAGACAACAACCATCACAACAATAATAATTATTATTTATATTTATGAGTTTTTTGGTGTTCATAAAAATCTTTAAAAGTAAAAAATAAAGAGTTGCATTTATAACAACCAATAAGAGTATATTTTCCAAATTTCTTTGTATAATAATCTGTTTCTCTATAAACTTCTGAAGTCATATTTTACTCCTCCTAAACTGCTTCCCCAATTTAATCTTTTTTTAGTGATTTCAATATATTTTGGATTAATTTCAATTCCTATACAATTTCTATTTAAATCTCTACAAACCTTCATTGTTGTCCCACTTCCAAGAAAAGGGTCTAAAACAGTATCTCCTTCATTAGTCCAATATTTTATAAAAGGTTCTATTAATTTTTCTGGTTTTTGAGTAGGGTGTTCTGTTCTTTCTTTACCTTGACAAATAGGCAAAATAATATAATCTGGGTGTTGTCCTAATTGATAATTATAAACAAGTTTTCCTCCTGGTTTTTGCCATAATCCCGCTTCTTCCCAAGCATTCATCCATTTTACTTTTCTCGCTTGTGGAACAGGATTTCTTTTAATATATGCAAAATAACCTTTACATTTAAAATTATGTATTTTTTGAAGATAATAAGATAAGAAATTTATTTTATCTCTATCAAAAAAAGATGCAAAAATTCTTCCTTTCTTTAAGATTCTTACACATTCTTTCACCCAATTAAAAGTAAATTTTAGAAAATCTTTTTCAGAAGGGAACACATCCCATTCTCCAAAAAATAAATCTATGTCTTTTCCTCTCCATCTACAAAATTTAGCTATATTTCTTGTTCTTGTTATTTTTATATTACGGGAAATCATCATTGGAGGGTCTGTTAAAACCATATCTACACTTTCAGATGGTAAAGTAGGAAGTATTTTTAACGCATCTCCTTGATAAAGAATTAAATTAACCAATTTTTATCCCTTCATTTCTTAGAATATTTAAAACTTTTTCTTTTAATTTTTCTTTATCCTTTAATTCATTATACCAAATTTCATAAACATGATAACCTGCTTTTTCTAAATCTTCTTTCTTCTCTTCATCTTTTCTCATTCTTCCTTTTTTTAAATGATGCTCTCCCTGAATTTCAAAAATAATTCCTTCGCATTTCATTTCTGGATAAAAAGCCCATTTTATAATAAAATCAACTTTATAATGTTTTACTTTATCATTTTTTATAATTGTAACATATTCTTGAGAGAAAAATCTAATTTTTAAGCTTTGTAGAATTTTAAAAAATTCAATTTCATAATCGGTATATTCGAGATTAATGAGGCTCATTTTTATTTTTATTACTCAGTTTTTATTGGATATTTTTTACTCCAAGGAGGGATTTCAAAATCTTTTCTAATATCACATTTTAAAGAGCAACCAAGAGAAAAATTTTTACATAGATTTATACAATATTGTAGAGCTTCATAGCTATTCTTAAATTTATATTCAAAATCTTTGCATGTTCCTTGATTTGGATTTATAACTCCTATATGTTTTTCGCAAAGAGTATATTTTTCATTAAAATAGATACAATAATAACAAGTTTTTGCCATCTTACCTGCCTCCTTCTTTTGTGGAAACCTCTTTAAAATTTTCGCATGGAACTAAATTGAACATATAAGCTTTATAGTAATCACAGTAATTTGCAGAAAAATCTCTTTTATAATATTTACAATCAAGACAGCTCTCATTCATTTTTTAACTCCTCCATTTTCTTTCTAATTTCATCTAAAGAAATTTTAATTAAAGTTAAACTATCTGGCATTATGGTGGTCATAGCTGAATTGAAAGTATTGCTTATTACTAATGGTCCAGGTTCATAATTTCCTTGAGAAGTTAAAGCTTTTACACAAGCAGCTACTAAAAATAATTTAGCAAGGTCTAATAAGCTCATATATTGAGTAAAATGAAAATATCCTAATGGTTTTGATTCTTCTTTATGAAATTTATGAACTCTATCCAAAACTACTTGAATATTTACAGTATTATCTTCAACTATATACTGAATTTTTATTAATTGCTTTAATAATTTTAAAGTATCTTCTGCTTCTACTGGTTTTAAGCATTCAACTATTTTTTTCACTTCAGACATTTTTTACCACCCTAAATCAAGCTTAATGGAAAAATAACATTGTATTTCTTTCTTAATTCTAAAACTTTTTGCTTGAAAATTTCATAAGCTTTTTTTGGATCCTTTCGTCTTTCTCTGAAAAATTCATTTACAGCTTCATTATATTCAGGAAAATCTTTTTTTAATTTTTTTATTTTTTCATATTTCTTTTTGAAAAATCCTTTCTTTTTTCTATATTTTTTTGTTCTTTTTATTGCTTTTTCTTTGTATCCTTCA
>JAWAZI010000009.1:0-11140 GCA_038817835.1 Candidatus Pacearchaeota archaeon
TTTACTTACCCCAAAAGGTTTTGCTGAAAAAACAAAAAAAACATATAATCATATTATAAAGACAGCAAACCACTTCTTCTATATATACGAAAAATTAAAAAATTTAATCATTAAAACAGCAAAAGAAGGGAAAACCACATTTTATATTTTAGCAGACGATGAGATTTACAATATTTTTGATCTAATATTTAAAACATTAAATATTAAAGGTATTAAATACAAAAGAATTTTTGAACTACCGCAAAAGCTTGAAAACAAAAATACAATTTACTTAACTACGTACTTTATTAAGACAAACACTAAAAATGTTATTGATTTAACAAAATATTTAAGTTAAATTTTTAAAATTATGGACAAAAAATTTGTTTTTACTACAAACTCTCTTATTCCAAACTGGTGGATTGAAAAAGCAAAACATATACTTAAAACAAAAAAGGTTTTATTAGAAAATTTTTTCTCATTAAGTTTTTAAAAATTGCAAATTAATTTTTAAAGTATATAATTATAATGTGTATGAAATTTGCAATTCGTGATGATGATATAAGTTATTGGACAAAACCAGAAGAGATAGAGGCTATATATAAAAATTTATGGCAAAAAGGCATAAAAGTTTCTTTTTCAGTAATCCCTTTTGCAGTTCAATCATTTAATATGGGTAGTTTAAATAATTTTTATCAAGATGACAAACCAATGCCTTTGCATGAGAACAAAGAATTAGTAGATTATTTAATGGAAAAACTTAAGGTAAAACAAATTTCTATTATGTTACATGGCTATACTCACGAATATAGGATTAAATATGGAAATAAACTTTTATTACCTACTAAAGAGAATTTAGAATTAATTAAAAAAAATATTAAAAAATTTAAGCGGATTGGTGAATATTCTTGGAAAACTTATGATAAAATGTTTAAAGAAACAAAAATTGGTAAAGAATACCTTGAAGATATATTTCATACAAAAGTTGCTGTTTTTGTTCCTCCAAGTAATGATATATCAGCCGATGGTGTTAAAGCAGTGGTAAGTAATGGTCTTAATATATCTGGAATTATTGTATTACGGAGATTTAATCGTAAATTTAATTATTATAGTTTAAGAAATTGGATTAAAAAAGCAGTTTATAAAATTTTTAATGGATATGAATATCCTTTTGTGATGGATTACAAAACTCATAAAGAGCTTTTAGCATACGGCTTAGTTCCAGGAGTTAGTATAGATAGATTAATTAAACAATATAAATTTTGTAAAAAACAGTCAGCACCTTTTGTTTTGTCAGTACATTATTGGGAATTATTAAAACACCATTTTCTATTAGAAGTTTTTTATAAATTTATGAATTTTTTGGATAAAAATAATATTGAATATAAACATATTAATGAAATTATGTCTTTATGAAAGTAATTTTAAAAAAAGTTAAAAAAAACAAAACTATCAGAAATAGTATTATAAATACAACCTCTCAATTTTTAATATTGATAATCACAACACTATTTGTTGCTTATATAGCTAGGAAATTAAATAAGACAGAATTATCTATATTTGCACTTTTACAAATTTTTCAATCGGTTTTTATTACTTTTACATATTTAGGCTTACCTTCTGCTGGCATTAAATTGATACCTAAATTAGAAGTTGAAGAAAATTTTTCTGAAATTGCTGGAATTGTAAACACTATATTGTTTTTGCCACTTATTATTTTTTTGCCTTTTTTATTAATTATGTTTTTTTTAAAAAATGGTTTGAGTATGTTACTTTTAAAAACCCCAGATTATGGGAATTACATAGTATTAACAGGTATAAATCTTATTTTTATATTATTTTTTGATAGAATTACTTTATTGTTACAAGCATTTCAAAAATTTGTAATACTTGCAATACTTAATATTTCTTATTATCTATTTCAAAGAATATTTGCTATTTTATTTTTTTACCAAGGTTATGGACTAAAGAGTATATTCTTTGGATTTTTAATTGGTGGAGTATTATCAACAATTTTAGGTCTCTTTTCACTTAAAAGGTATTTATTTTATAAATCTTACAATTTTTCTGTTAAACAATTAATTAGTTTCTCTTTACCATATTTTTTTCAGGGAATTTTAAGATTTGGTTTTACTCAGATAGATCAAGTTATTGTAAGTATTTTCTTTACTCCAGACAAACTTGCTGGATATTATATAGCTAAAAAAATTATTAACCCATTTATTTTAATATTTGGAGCCCCTCTTCAGGTATTAATTCCAAAACTTTCTGCAGATAAAGTAAAAGGGGAATATAATGTTAAAAAAGGTAAAGTTGATAGAATATATTATTTATCCAGTTTATTTATTGTATTTTTGATAATGCTTTTTTCCAAGTATTTACTTCTTTTAGTTGGTGGAAGAAATTATTTAAACGAATCGTTCATATTAAACTTACTCTCTATATATTTATTTTTTTATGTTTTATTTTCTCTTGTTTCAACTGATGTTTTTATTCTTTGTGAACCAAAAGCTTTGTTTAAATTAAATTTATTTACAGGTATAATGAGCGCTGCTTTGACTGTTTTGTTTGCAAAATATATTGGTATATCAGGTATTGTTTTAGGACAAATTGGAGGATTATTATTTGGTTTTATTTATGTTAAAACTAAAAAAAACAATCATATGTAATACTTAACAAAATTAATTAAAGCAGTAAATATATAAAGGTGATAAAGGATGAGATATTATAAAGAAATTTTAGAAGAGAAATTAAAAGTTGTAAGTGATAACCTTCATAAAGAAAAGTATCATTATCATGTCTGGACATCTAAGTCCATAGAAAAATTTTGGCAAATTCACACTAATTCATTAATAAAAGAACAGTTTTATCCTATTGATTATTGGATAGATTTAATAAATTGGGCTAATAAAATGATAAAGCATTGTAATATAGATAAGATTTTAGACATAGGGTGTGGTATTGGTAACTTAATAGACGTCTTAATCAAATACTATCCAAATTCAAAGATAATAGGTATGGACCTATCTGATGAGTCTCTTAAAACAGCAAAAAATAGATTTAGAAACTTTAATAATATTGAGTTTAAAGTTGGAAGAATTTCTGATATACCAATTGAAAATGAAAGTATAGACCTGGTTACTTGTACAGAAGTTATAGAACATTTAAACCCTGAAGAATTTTATAAAGGATTTAAAGAAATATCAAGAGTTCTTAAGAAAAATGGACTCTTTTTAGCAACAGTCCCATTTTATGAGAAATTAACTTTTGTATCATGTCCTGAATGTGGGTGTATTTTTCATCCTTATCAACATATGATTTTTGAAATTTCATATGAAGATATGAAAAATATCTGCAAAGAAAATAAAATGGAGGTTATCGCTTTTTATCATGCTTTTAATAGAGAAATACCCCAAGGTTTTGCTTTTAAAAAAATTCTTAAAAAAATAATGATGAAGATTTTACCATATTATATCTTAGCTAAAATATTTCCTAAACCAGGAACCTCAGGATTTCTTGCAAGAAAATTATAAAATTGAGAAAAATATTTGTATATAAAAATGATAAATTTATTAGTACAAAAATTAAATTGATAATTTATGATTAAAAGAATTATTTCAAAAATATTATGGTTGCCTTTTATTTATAGATGGTTATTTGAAAAGGACTTAAGAAATGCTTTTGAGCGTTTATTTTGGTCTAAAAATCAAATGGATGAATTTAAATTAAATAAATTTAAATCCATTCTTAATTATGCATATAAATATGTGCCATATTACAGAGAATTATATGATAGAGCTGGAATTAAGCCAGAATACATAAATACTCTTGAAGATATAAATAAAATTCCTATCTTAACAAAAGAAGAACTTAAAAAAGCTATTTTAGAAAAATCAATTTTTAGTACGGAAAAAAGAAAATGGAAAATTATAGAAACACATACTACTGGTTCTACTGGAACACCTACGACTTTGTTTTTTGATCAATTTTGTGTAAAAGCAAGAGATATAAATACATTACGTGCATTTTTTATAAATGGTATTTTTCCAGACAAAAAGTTTATTCTATTATGGCGCAGAAAAAAACTTGGTAAAAGAGAGCTTTTAAAAACTATTTTGGGTATTTTTAAATATATTTCGGTTGTTGATGTTATGGATGTTAAAAACACTGCTTTAGATGAAAATAAGATTTTAAATTTATTAAAAGATATTAAAAAATTTAATCCTGATGTAATTCGTGGTTATGTAAGTGCTTTATTAATATTATCAAAATTTATTAAGAAATATAATTTAGATATTAAAGTAGAAAAAATAATAGCTTCAGCAGAATATTTATCAGAATCAACTTGGAATGATTTAGAGGAAAATTTTTCTTGTCCTATTATAAATTATTATGGGGGGACAGAAGCAGCTCCTATTGCATCTTCGCTTATTAATACACGTAATCTTGTTGTATTTGAAGATTTCTATTTCGTTAATATAGTAGACGATGAAAATAAAGAAGTACAAAATGGTATTCCGGGAAGGATTTTGATTACAGATTACCATAATTTATATATGCCTCTTATAAGGTATGAAATAGGAGATATTGCAGAGTGGGACAGTGTAAGTATTGGCCCATTTAGGACATTTAGAGAAATAAAAGGTAGAATTAATGATGTTTTTGTTTTACCAGGTAAAAGATTATTATTTTCTCATAATTGGCATATTTACTTTAGAGATATATTGGGTTTGAAATTTTTTAAAGTTATTCAAGAAAAAGTTGATTATATTAGAATATATTTAGTACCTTTTGATGAGGAATTGTTTAGAAAGAGTTTTGATAAAGTAAAAAAAATGGTAGAAGAATCTTTAGGTAGTGAAGTTAAAGTTGAATGGAATATAGTGAATAATCTACCATTAGATAGGGGTGACAAATTTCATGCAGTTAAATCAAAAATAAATCTAAGAGACATAAATATATGATAAAACCAACAAAATTTATTGAACAACTTAAGCCATACAAAAGTGTCTCTCATAAAGTTTGGGAGTACACTTATAATAAAGACACTGATTTACTTGATGAAGTAATAAAATTAGACTGGAACGAAGCAACAAAATTTGATGATTTTATAATTAAAGAGATACTTCGATATTTTATCAAACATAAAATAAGATTAAATTGGTATCCCGATACGAATAATAGAGTCTTAATAAAAAAAATATCAGAATATGTTAAAATTGATGAAGAGAATATCCAATATTTTGGTGGTTCTGATGCTGCATTAGAATACATTGCAAGAGTTTTTGTTTCACAGGGTGATATTATAGGTATTGTTTCTCCAACATATGATAATTTCAGAGTATATGTAGAAAGCTGTGGTGGTAAAGTGGTTAATTTGATGAATAAAAATCCCTTTGAAAAAGATGTTGAAAATATAAATTTACAACTTAATAAAAAGAAATTTAGAATGGTTTACTTAGTAAATCCTAACAATCCTACAGGAGTACTTTATGATGTAAAAGAAATAGAATATTTGGTTAAAAATCACATTAATACGCTGTTTATTATAGATGAAGCTTATTACGAATTTTGCGGAGTTACTTGTGTAAATTTAATAAAAAAATATGACAATATTGTTATAACTCGAAGTTTTACGAAAGCATTTGGTTTAGGAGGTTTCAGGTTAGGATATGTAGTGGCTCCTAAGTATATAATTGATTATATAAATAAGATACGCGTTGGTAAAAATATAAATACTTTTGCTCAAGTTGCTGGTATTATAGTTTTATCTAACAAAAATTTTATGATTAAATATGTTGAAGAGGTAAAAATAGCTAAAAATATGGCAATTTCTGAACTTAAAAATCTTGGCTTTGAAGTTATTCCAACACCTGCTAATTTTATATTAATAAAAGTAAAAAATTCATCTGCATTAATTAAAAAACTTGAAACAAATAATATCTTCTTAAGGGATAGAAGTTCTGACCCCCAACTTAAGAATTATATAAGAATAACTATTGGTGATATAGATACAACTAAAAAATTTTTAATAAAATTTAAAAGTTTAATAAATAAATGAAAATAGCTGTTTTTGATTTCTGCAAAACTCTTGTAAATATGAATACTTTAAGTAGTTTTGTTGAATTTGTGCTAGAGAAAGAAAAAAATATTTTGATAAAAATAATTAAAAAATTTATTTTTGTTAATAGAAAAATTCTTAATAGAATATTTTTTGTTAAACCTAGATATATAGAAATATTTTTACTGCGTGGTTATAGTAAGGATTTTTTAGCATCTTCAGCTAAAGAATTTATTAATACGAAAATAATTATAAACAAAAATGCTAAAATACTAGAATATTTATTGGAACTTAAAAACAAAGGGTATGTGATAATAATTTTATCAGCAGCTTTAGATATTTATCTTTCATTTGTTAAGGATATTTTTAATGCAGATTATGTAATTTGTACGAATTTAAAATTTAAAAATGACATCTGTTTAGGAAAAGTTGATGGGATTGATGCTTATGGTAAGAAAAAAATTGAAAAATTGCTTAAAGAGTTCCCATACTCTGATTATATTGATTGGGAAAAAAGTTTTTATTTTACGGATGATTATATTACAGAATTGGATGTGTTAAATAAATTTGGTCATAAGTATATAGTAGTTAACAAACTTTCTAAATTGAATAATCTTATTAATCAAAATATTTATAAAATTATATACATATGAGAATACTTTTTGTCAATCGTTTATTTGGTATATTCTGGGGAGGGGGAGAAACTTTTGATTATAATCTTGCAAAAACATTAATTTCTATGGGACATACTGTTAGTATTTTAACTGGTTTACCTTTATTTAGTAAAAGATATAGGAATGAGATAAAAGATAAAAATATAAATATAATTTACATAAAAACTCCTTACTTGAGATGGATAAGCTATAAAATAGGAAATAAAATTCCTAAATTAGCAACATTTTTTATGTTAGTTGATTTATATTTTTTTCAAAAAAAAGCTTACCATTGGCTTAAACATAATGTTGATAATTTTGATGTTATAGAAGTTCTTAATCTTCCATATTTAACTAAGAAAGTTGTAGATAATTTAAAAAAGCCCGTAGTAGTTCGTTTCCCTGGTCCACCTTCAGACAGGTGGGAACTATATGTATATAAGAGGATAAAAAATAAAGCTTTTGTAAAGTTTTTTGCTGCTGGAGATACAGTAAGATACCTTTGTATGAAAGATTTTCCCATAGATGATATACCACAAGGAGTAGATTTTAATAAATTTGTTAGGATAAAAAATAACTTAAGAGATAAACTTAAAATAAAAGAAGAAGATATTCTCTTAATTAGCTGTGGGAGATTAATACCTGGTAAAGGATTTGAGTTTTTAATTGAAGGATTTAAAGTTGCATTGGAAACATATAAGAATCTAAAACTTTTGATTGTTGGTGATGGTGAGCTAAAATTTGAACTTGAAAAAAAAGTAGAAAAACTTTCACTAAAAGACAATGTCATTTTTACAGGTAGAATAGGACAAAATAGTTTACCATTTTATTATTCAATAGCAGATATATTTTTGCTAACTTCTTCTTATGAAAATTTCTCTAACGCAGTATTAGAAGCTATGTCCTGTGAATTACCCGTTATTGCTACCAATGTTGGTGGTTTTCCACTACAAATAAAAAATGGAATAAATGGATTTTTAGTTAATTATGGTGATATAAAAGATTTGTGTGAAAAAATTTTGTATCTAGTCAATAATCCAGAATTAAGAATTAAAATGGGTAAAACAAACAGAAAAGAGGTCTTAGAAAAGTATAATTGGGAAAGTAGTGCTAAAAAAGTTCTAAATTTATATGAAGATTTGTTAAATAGAAAAAAGAAGATAATTTTTGTTATTCCTAACCTTGGAAAGGGAGGTGCTGAAAGAGTATTTGCAAACATTTTAAGAAAATTATCAAGAAACAAGTTCGAAATTGTTAGTATTTTTTATGATAATAATCACATTTATGAAATTCCTGATGATATAAAAATTTATAATTTAGATTTAAGTGGTACTCCTAATTTTTTTAAAAAAATATATAGAAATATTGTAAGAATAATGAAAATATCCCAGATTATCAAAAATGAGAAACCAGATGTAGTTTTTAGTTTTATCAATAGAGTAAACTTATCAACTATTATAAGTAAAATTCTATCTCACAGTAAAACAAAAGTTATTATTTCAGAACGTAATACACCTTCATTTCAACAGAGGGGTTTTCTAGGATTTATTACAAAATTATTTATGAGAATTATTTATAATAAAGCAGATTGTATAATTGCTGTTTCTAATGGTGTCAAAAATGATTTAATAAAAAATTTTGGTATAAGAGAAAATAAAATATCTGTAATTTATAATCCTATAAATATAGATGAAATACAAGAACTTTCAAAAGAAGAAATAACTGAATGTGAATGGTTCAAGGAAGATATTCCAATAATAATTAATGTAGGCTCGCTTACAGAAAAAAAAGGTCATAAGTACTTATTACATGCATTTAAAATTGTAAGAGAAAAAGTGAATTGTAGATTAGTTATTTTAGGAGAAGGACCAAAAGAAAAAGAACTTAAAGAATTGGCAAAGAACTTAGGAATATCGAATGATGTAAAATTTTTAAGTTTTCAAAAAAATCCGTTCAAATTTATAGCTAAGTCAAATATTTTTGTTTTGTCCTCACTTTTTGAAGGTTTCCCTAATGTTTTAATTGAAGCAATGGCGTGTGGAACACCTGTTATATCTACTGATTGCCCATCAGGGCCTAATGAGATTATAGAGAATTATGTTAACGGTATACTTGTTCCAGTTAAGAATTTTTCTTTGTTGGCAAATGCAATAATTCTGTTACTCTCAGATAAAAAAATGTGGAATGAATTAAGATTTAGTGGGTTAGAAACTATAAAGAAATTTAATGTTAACAATTTAATTTTATCGTATGAAAACTTGTTAAAATAAAGATAATAAAATGAACTGTTTAATATGGTATTTATCTGTTTTTTTAGCTATCTTATCTTCTTTAAGAAATCAAATTCTTAAATATTTAAAGATAGATATTGATTGGCATTTGATTTTTCATATTTATGTTCTTTTTTTATTTTTTTTATTTGTGTTTAAAATTTTAATTAATATACAAAGTTTCAAAATTAAAAAATACGATTTTAAATTCTTAATTTTATTGTTTTTATTTCTATTATTTGGCTTATTATACAATAATTATTTTGTGACATATTATGGATTATTTGAATATATTTATATTTTTCTTTTTCCGTATTTATTATCTTTTTTTTATATTTCAAAAAAAACGATTAATATCCTAATCAAAATTTTTAAATTTTGGGTGTGGTTTATGGTGTTAGTTGCTATTTATCAATCTTTTGAGTTTTTATTGTATTATAAGCTTAAAATTATACCCTTTGCTATATTCAGTAGACATAATTTAAATCAACCAGATCTTATTAGATTAGGATTGCTACGTTCCCCATCTTTGATGGGTTCACCTACTGAATGGGGTAGTGTTGCTGTTTTATATCTTTTGATGCTTTTAGTTAAAAATAATTTTAAAATAAATTTTAGTATAAGTATTCTCATATTTTCTTTTATAATTACCGTAACAAGGTCTTTATATATGTGTCTACTTGGTGTTTTGTTGATTATTATAATATTACCAATAATTAATGCTCAAAGTAGGAATTATATTAGAAAAAATAGATTATTTCTCACAAAAATTTTATTTTTAATTTTTTCTTTTATTTTAATAGGAATTGGTATTAATTTCATTTTTAGTATTTATAAAAAACCAGAATTTTTAATTAATGATCATCTAAGAGGGTTTGCTTTTTATGTAGCTACTAAAGTTGATAATAAGTTAATTGGATTAGGCCCTGGAAGGTTTGGAAGTTATGTAAGTTTTATTTTGAATTCACCTTATCTTTCTAAATATGGATTGTTGTCTACTTTTCCAGGGGTAACAAGAATAAAAACTATAGATTCATTCTGGTTACAAGTATTTATAGAGATGGGAATTACAGGACTTATTTTAATTTTAATTTTATTTTATAGTATGTTTAAAAGTAACTGGTTAATATATAAAAAACTAAATTATATAAATGATGATTATTTTTTGATAAGAATGATATCATTTAGTGTGATTTTTGTACCGGTTATATATATGATAAATGGTATCGGTTTTACAACTTTTATTCCGTCTTTTGTTGGATGGTCATCTGTTTTAATCGGTATAGTGTGGTCATATAGAAGAAATATGGACAAGTTAACTAAAAATGAAAATACTTCTAATAAATAAGTTTTTATATCCTAAAGGTGGTGATGCGTTAAGTACACTTGCAACTGGTGTTCTACTTAAACAAAAAGGTCATGAAGTTTATTACTGGGGAATGAAACATCCTAAAAATGCTAATTATTCTTATTTTGGATACTTTGTTGAAAATGTAGATTACTATGAAAAGTTATCTCTTAAAAGCAAAATAAAAGTTACATTAAAAATTTTTTATTCACTTGAAGCCAAGAAAAAGATTGAAAAATTTATAAATGAAATTGTGAAACCAGATATTGTACATCTAAATAATTTTGCTCATCAAATATCTCCTTCTATTCTTGATGTTTTTAAAAAATATAAGATCCCAACAGTTATGACAATGCGTGATTTTAAACTTGTGTGTCCTTCATATACTATGTTAAGCAAAGGAGAAATTTGTGAAAAATGTAAAAATGGTAAGTATTACTGGTGTTTTTTAAAAAAATGTACTAAAAATTCTTATTCTAAAAGTTTAATAAATACTATAGAGATGTATCTTCATCATAAAATTTTGCGTATATATGATAATATAGATATTTTCATTTCACCTAGTAAGTTTTTATTAGAGAAAGTAAGACAAATGGGATTTAAAAAAGACATTTTTTTTCTTCCTAATTTTGTTTGGATTGATGATTTTAAACCACAATATTCATTTCAAGAAAAAACAATTTGTTATTTTGGTAGGTTATCTTTTGAGAAAGGGTTGTTTACTTTAATTGAAGCAGTTAAAGATTTAGATATTAAACTAAAAATTATTGGTGAAGGACCCCTAAAGAAAGATTTAGAATTTAAAATCCAAAATTTAAAAATAACCAAT
>JAWAZI010000010.1:0-8746 GCA_038817835.1 Candidatus Pacearchaeota archaeon
GAGAAAAATTTTAGATGAACTTTCTCCAAGAGAAAGAAAAATTCTCATAATGAGATTTGGACTGGAAGATGGAATTCCCCATACTCTAGAAGAAGTAGGGGAAGCTTTTGGTGTAACCAGAGAAAGAATACGACAGATCGAAAATAAGGCCTTAGAAAAAATCCGTCAACATCGGGATTTGAAAAAACTTAAAGGTTATATATAATTAAAGAAGTTTTAAAATTTCATTCCGGAGTAGCTCAATTGGTAGAGCGACTGGCTGTTAACCAGTAGGTCGTGGGTTCGAGTCCCACCTCCGGAGCATCTTAGGACTTTTAGAGTAAATTTCCTCAAAATTTAATTCATTTTTGCCCTTTTTGAGAGGTTCTAACCTCTCATTTATTGCTTTTACCTCGGATGCTACTTTTTCTATTAAAAGAAGTGGTTTTTCAATTGAAATTAAGAGGTTTTTATCTTTTAAGAGGAGGTTCGAACCTAAACTGGCTAAAATCTCTCTTTTTTGTTCTATTCCTCCAATTTCAAATGCTTTTTTGGCATCTCTGGCAAAATTGAACAATTTTTCAGCTCCCTCTAACCATTTATTTACTCTATCATCGGTATCAGCTAAAAGTTCTTGCAATCTTAATTTTTCTTTCATTAAAGCCGATTTCTTTGTAATAAACTCTTCCTCGGTAATCTCTCCACCAGCTCTCATATCAATTAAGGCATCTATCTTTTTAACACAATTTTCATATTGTTTCTGTAAATTAGCCAAAATTTTATTTCTATCTTCAGCCTCTTTCTCATTTTCTTTTCTTAACCATTTCAAAGCCCATTGATGGAATTCAGGTGGAATAGTTATTCTATCTAAGATTTCAATAATTTGTTTTTCCAATTCCTTCTCTTCAATACACTTTTGAGAGCAATTTGGATTTACTCTTTTTGTGCAATGATAATAAACATAGCGATGAATATTTCCATTCTTTTGCTTTTTTATTTTTTCTTCAGCGGTAATGCTTGCTCCACATTCTCCACATCTAATTAATCCTCTAAAAACAAAAACATGCCTTTTTGGTCGAGGTCTCCCTTTTCTTCCCAATAAAACTTGAATTTTATCATATTCTTCTTCGGTAATCATTGGTTCATGTTTTCCTTTATACCAATTTCCGCTTCCTTTTGGATATTCAAACTCACCATAATAAAACGGATCAGTAAAAATTCGATAAATAGTGCTTCTGGCAATTTTCTTTCCTTTGGTATTTCTTAATCCCCATTGTTCTGTAGCTATTTTTAAAATCTGTGGAGGTGTATAAATTCCAGTTAGCATTAAATCAAACATTTTTCTTACCAAATTAAACCTTTCAGGATCTTTTATAATTTCTTTTTCTCCCTTTCTTTTTAAAGGATGGGGAAGATAACCCAATGGTGGAGGAGCAGGATACCATCCTCTTTCAGCTTTCGCTTTTAATCCTCTTTTTGTATTTTCACTCAAATCTCTAATAAATTGGTTAGCCATTCCAAACTCAACGCTCATCATTAAAACATTATCAGTAGGATAATAACTTCTCTCATGAGTTTTAATATGTTTTATAATTCCTTGCTGGAGCATCCACATAATTTGTCCTCCATCTACTGGATTTCTAGCCAATCTGTCTAATTTCCAGCAAATAATTCCTTGAGCATCTCCTTTATAAATTCTCTGAATCATTTTATTAAACTCAGGACGCCCCGGTGCTTTTGCTGATTTTGATTCTGAAATAACATCAACAATTTCCAAACTTTCTCTTTTAGCCATTCCAGTTAAAACATCGATCTGTGATTCAATTGAAGCCACCTGCCTGTCTTCTGATTCGCTCGATTTCCTCGCATAGATAAAATATTTAATTTTTGGATTATTTTGCTCCATTCTTAATTGATTTTTAATTTCGATCTTTAACTCAAAAAGGGGCAGTCCTGTCGGACACCGCCCTCTCTCGAGAACGGAGACAGGAACTACCCCTTTTTATTCTCGAGATTAAAAACGGGCGGTGTCCAATTTCATTATACATTAAAAATCGCCAAACTAAAATTAATCATTTTTCGTTTGATGGTGGTTTAGGTTCAGGTAAGTTATCTATTTTTCTCGGTGGTAAAACGTTAATTTTTAAATCATAAGGAAAAGGCTTTTTCTCTGTTTCCATCCTCATTGATTCTGTAGGTTTACCATACAATCTATCCATGATGTCTTTCCAAAATGAATAATTTCTTTTCAAAGCCTCGGTTATTCCTTTCTCTACCAGTTCTACCTCTAAATCCAAGCCTTTTAAATTTTTTTGAGTTGCAATCTTTTCTATCGCCTCTATAAACAAAGTCCTAAAATTTCGGCTTCCTTTTGGCCTTCCCGAATAATTTCTTCTTTCGTCGTATCCATTTTTAAATTTTTTTAGAGATTTAAGATTTGCCATAAAATCACAGTAAAATCACAGTATTTTATTTCTAGGTTTCCATTCAATTTCTGACTCTCTTCCAGCAAACTCTTTCCATTCTCCATTTTCAATTACCCACCACTTATTTTGCGACCATCGCATTTCATTATCTCTAAAATAAGGTTTATATTCTCTTTTTTCTCCTCTTTTATAATCCTCAATAATTTCTTTTAAAGAGAAATTTCTATTAATATTTTCTGTAAGTATTCTCTGTAATAGATTGCGAGTTTTTAGCAAACTTGTTTGTCAGATTCTGACAATCTTGTTTGTTATTTTCTCGCAGACGAGACAAAAGCTCAATTATTTTTTCAATGTGAAGCTTAAAATGTCTTTTCGCCGGTATTCCTATTCTTTTAACTTCTAAGACACCAAGCTTTTTACAAATTTTAATAGCTGTATCTTGTTCAGCTCTAGAAAGACCAGTTTCTTCTGTTATCTCCTTGTAAGTTTTATAGATCCAATCGGGATTTCGCCCCCTTCCCCACCAAAATAATAATTGACTTAAAAATAAACCTGCTTTAGCTGAGCCTAACATTTTAGCCAACTTTGGGTTAAAAGCAATTGGTCTTGTGCTTAATATACTGGCAACAAGTTTTTGATATTTGCCTTTTTCCATTTTATTTTCCTCCGATAAACTTCAACCTTCTTTGCGATGGCTCGTTGAGCCACTTTAAATTGCTTTCTGGCACAAAATTTAAGATACCATCTGGCATAACCTTGCCCCCAGATATAAATTCTTGTCCGTTCACCCTTTTCTTTTGATGGTTTCTCATCCATTTACATTTGTCCTGATGTTTGCCACTTCTTAAATGCAATTCTAAATCTAAAGGGCAAAGATTTTGAGAACAATTCCCAAAGTGTGGACACTTTTTCAAATTTTCTAAAACTTTCTTCTCATTAATTTTTCTCATCACATTTGGCCTCTTTTCTAGTCGTGAAAGAAGACAACGGATATATCGCCTTATAAAGATTTAAAAGTTTTATCGCCTTCGCTAACGCTTCCCTATCGTCAAGCTCCTTTTTGAATTTCTTTTTGTAAATCTCTTTAAATTCATTTAATGCTTCTTCCGATATCACCTCTTTGATCTCCAAAAATAAAACAACCAGCCATTTTCATTCTCATTTTATTTTATTAGCCAGTGGAAGCTATTTTTGGCTGGTTAAAAAATTAATGGCTGGCTATTTTTTATTCCAATTTCATTTTACCCGCTCAAAGAGGTTTGTCAAGAGTTCATTTTCTGTTTGAACTTTTCCCAAAATCATTTTATTCTAAAAGTGAGGGGGTAATGGAAGAAAAAAATAAAAAAGTTTAGAATTATAAAGGTCGGCAAACAATATAATTTCTTTTAAAAAATGAATAATAAACTCTCTCGCTATAAAGGAATAGTTCTTGTTATTATAATTTTTGTTATTCTTGTCGGATTATCCACTTGGGAATACAAACAATTTTTACTCATACAAAACTTAAAACAGACAGTTATTGGAGAAAAAACTGAGTCTAGAGTTATAACAACTAAGGAATCTAAATTTTTTTCTCCATCAGGAATATCTAAGCCCTTAGAAGGAGCAGTCCAGCTTTCAGCTACAGAAGAAGAACAAGTATTTAATAACTTAATAGGAGAAGTTATAAAGCTTAGAGCTGAAGAGCGAACCACGGGGCGTTTACCATTATTAGGAGAAGAAGAATGGCTAGATTTATCTAAATTCGTCGAAAGAGTGGGTCGGATATTTTGTCCTCTTGATAAGGAAGGAAAATTATTCTCTACTGGCTCAGGGTTCTTGGTAAATAGCGACGGTAATGTATTAACAAATTATCATGTTATTGAAGGAGTGGTTGGCAATAAATGTTTAGTAGGTTTTGCATCAGATTTCAGACAGCCTCCAAATAAAGTTTATATAGCTTATCTAACTGAAAGATATGATTCAGAGGCTGATTATGCTTGGCTTTACCTTGAGAAACTAATCTATCCTAAAGAAGAAGAAATAACTTCAAGAGCATTTCCCTATATTCCTGCTTGTGATTCCAATATTGTTAAACTTGGAGACCCGATCTTAATTTTGGGTTATCCAAAATATGGAGGCGAAACCATTACTGTAACAAACGGAATTATAAGTGGTAGCTTGGGGAATTACTTTAAGACGAATGCACAAATAGACGAAGGAAATTCTGGTGGCCCTGTTATGATTGATGATCCTAGATATGAATGTTATATAGGAATTGCCACTGCTGGAATAAAAGGTGCACTAGGAGTATTAAACTATGCAGTTAAAACAAGATCTATAGCTGGTTATAATTGGTAAAAACCCGAAGCCATTGCTAGAGTTTTTGGTCCAAATTCTAACTCTTTGTATGCGAGCAAAAGCCTATCGCTGGGCAATTTTTATTTTTTTGATTTTCCTTTAAAATCGAGTTATACTTAAAAAAGAATTTATGAACCCGAGAATTATATGCGAAAAATACTTCCATTCAAATTCTTTTTTTAATTTTAATATTAAAAAATGAGGAAGTAATATTTTTCTTCAAGAATGAATACATTAGGCCACAAAAAAGTAGGTTATTTTATCATTAATAGTTTTCAAATTTTTTTAAATGACAAAGAAAAACAAGCACTATTAAAAGGTTGTATAATGCCTGATAAATGGAAGAAAAAGCGATTAAAGTATCCCCATCATCGAAAGAAGCGAATAAGAGATATAATGGAATGGATAATTGAAGCGAGAAAAGATTTTTTAAAAGGAAATTTAAAAGAAAGTGCTTATAAATTAGGTATAGCTTTACATTTTGTTGGAGATTACGGCATAGCCTCTCCTAGAGGGAATTATAGGAAATTGAAAGAACACCAAGTTTACGAAAGAAAGATGCAAAAAATTGAAGATAGGATAATACCACTATTTACTTTAAACACTCCATTAGAAATTCCTGCTATTATTGAAAATTTTCTTACAGGTCCTTTACGTGCGGCTGAACGTATGAGGCGCATTTATCAAGTAAGTTTTGCTATAAGTGAGATTGTTTGGAGAAATCCAAATTTGTTGTCTCCTAGGGAAAAAGATCTTTTAAATAACCTGCCCGAGTTTAAAAAGAAATTCTTCCTAATATCTGGTATTGAAGTAGGACTTTTTATTTTAGGTATTTCTTTTATGGTTTTAAAGGAGGCAATTCTTTTTTCTTTTCTTTGTTTTTTGTGTATTTTAATTTTGAATGTTTTCTCCCAACGTATACCCAACCCTTTTTTCATTAAGAAATGGTATGGAAAATAAAAAGCAAAAATCACAACTTCTGTAAGTTAAATGAGAGAAGAATTTTTTAAAACAATTTCAGATACTCAAAAATTCATTATTTCCTATAAACCTCAGTTTATTTTAAGCTCTCAAAGAGAAATTAATAAGTTCCACACAATAAAGTGTCTAATTTTCTCACAACTAGTAGAAATTTTGGACCTTCTAGAAATAATTGGTAAGGATATGGACACCCTGCATAAAACGGTGAACAATTTAAGTAAATTATACAGAAATAAAAATATTAAAGATGAAAACATTTCTTCTAAAAAAGAGGAACTTTGGGATAAGCAATTTGAAACAGTAACGCGGCTAAAATTTGAAATAAAAGCAATTTTTTTGTGGTTATACCAATTAAAGGAATTATTAGAGCATTTAATGAAAAAGTTAAGAACACAAAAAACAAATCATTTAATCTCTGGTGAAACTTATAGTAGACTTATATCTTTTTGCGAATACCGCCATAAACTTGTCTCTCATAAATATAGACTTCAAAGATATTATGGTGAAATAATGGGAGTTTCTCCTAAATGGGGAGATATTAAATTTTCTTATTTAGCAGCTTTACCCTCCGAGCTTCCAGAGAAAGAAATTAACGAATTATTCGATCGGATTCGAAAATATTTTAATGAAAAAAACCAAATAAGAAACGATATTCCAGAAAAATATAAAATTTTATGTGAAAACCTTTGGAGATTTTCAAGAAAGGATAGAAGAAAAATATCATCTTTACTAGAAAAATTTGGCGGTTCATTTCCTCCAATTATTGAAGTTGCGAGATTTATAAACACTTTAATTTTTGAGTTAATCCCGAGACTTTCCCAAATATAAATTAGATTTTTAATAAGGATTAATCAAACACTCTTCTTCCATTAAGGTGGTAGGATAAAAACCTCTTGGTGGTTAATTTTTTATTTTAAATTCTGAATAAAAAATGATATTTTAAAATAATCTATGAAAAAAGTCGCTCGAGTTAGCAATTAAGGAAAAAATATATAACCATAAATTGGAAAACATCTAAATTGTAAATATTACATATGAATAAAAATTGGACTTTTAAATTAGAAATTGATGCCTATCCTTATATAGATATTCTACCTCGGAATATTACTTGGAATTCAAATCGGGAATTTTATATTGAACCAGATTCAGTGGAAATAGATAAAAAATGGGAAAGTTTTAAAAAAAGAATAGGATGGAGAAAAAATAAACGATGTTGGATATGTGGTAAGAAGGAGAAGGATTATTTTGGAAGTTACGAGGCTTTTTGGGAATGGAATGAGAGAGAACATGTTCAAAAATTAATAGGAATACATTATCTGTGTAATGAATGTGCAAAAATTAAAAAAGGATTACAGGAAAGAATTTTTTCTCCTGAAACTCTTTTTAAGAAAGATAAATATAAGAAAGAATTGATTGCACATTTTTGTGAAGTTAATAATTGCACTGAGAGAGATTTTTATCTTTATATTAAAAAACTTTTTAAAATCTGGAAGAAATGGGAAAACAACGAAATTAAATGGAAGATAAATTTCGGGAAATATGAGAAATCAATAAGAAAATGGTTTGGGGCAAAAAGAATAAAAGAAATAAAATTTCATGTTGGAACACCACTTCACAATCTTTACTTTACTACTTTTTCTGTGTTGTGTAGTAAATGGAATTGTTTGCGTTTATGGGATAAATTTAAAAAAAAGCTTATTAAAAGTTTAAAACACGAATGCTATTTTTGCGGTAAAAAAAGAAATTTACACCTTCACGAGCCATATAAAACATGTAATAAGTATCGTAGATTTGAAATATTAAAACCTTATTTATTATGCGCCAAGTGTCATTCAGAATGGCACACCCATCACCATTTTGGTATAGAGATTAAAATTGGAGAAGAAATAATATACTTTACTTTTAAGGGCTCTTCTATAAAGGAAGTAATTCGGAGTATAAAAGAAGAGGTGGAAAGTTATGGAATTAATCTCGCTCACCACCAAAAAGAAATGCGATATCTACTTTTTCAATTAAAGAGAAAAAATTGGAATAAGAAATGGAAAATAATAAAATTTTCTAAAATTTATAACCCATTAGTCGAAAAAATATTGGAACGTTTTAATGGAAAATATGTAAAAATTTATTATCCAAAAGTAAAAGATTTCATTTCCATGCTTAAATTTCTGCGAAAAGCAATAAATAAAAGAAATTTCGAATGTGTGATAATTCCAGCAGACCTAAGATTTAAAAATTGGGAAGATAAAGAAGATTTTTCTACATCCAGAAAAATTTCATTTACAGTTCCAATGAGGATATTAAATAAAAAAGCTTCTGTAACTAAAATTATACTAGCTAAGCAATCAGGTTGGATACTTTGGAAATCCTGATAAATTTGAAAAACTTATTGTCGGATATTTTTAAATTAATCAACTATCAATATTCCACACATTTCTGCTGAAGATTCTACCAAAATCTTTTGGCCTCAGATCAACCTTCTCTTCATAAAAATAGTGAGTAGCGTGGCCGGGGTATTCTTAGAATCGGAAAATTAGCTTACGAAAATTAGCTTTACAATGAACTCATTAAACAATTTCTAACTTCGTCCATTGCGCGGAGCTTTGTCGGACTTTTAGAGTAAATTTCCTCAAAATTTAATTCGTTTTTACTCCGGCTCTTGAGCAAAATTCAAACCCATTTTTAAAAAACGCCTATTTTGCAAAACAAAAATTTCTAAATTTTCACTTGTATCTTTATTAAATTTTTTAGCTTAGGATTTTCAAAATAATTTTATTTGGGGAACAAAATGAGCAAAAATTAGCCCGCCAATAATTCCCAAAATCCACATAATCAGAGCGTAATTTAAAACCATTTTCCATTTAATCACTCTGGAAACTCCCAGCATTGAAGGTAAGCTTAAAGCCGGACCGGTTAATAAAAATGCCAAAGCCGGTCCATTAAATTATATTGGGAAAAATTCTTTGGAAAAAACTTATTTTTGTTTAGCGTAAATTATAACCCTCAAAGAATTTTACAAATGA
>JAWAZI010000011.1:0-8442 GCA_038817835.1 Candidatus Pacearchaeota archaeon
AGAAATTGCTACACCTTCTGAAGCAAGAAAGATTATGGGGTTAACGAGCTGTGGTAATAAAAAAAATAAATATTCTTTATAAATATTCTTTAAAAAAGAATATAATAACACAAGAATTTTACCTGATATATTTTAGTTTTTCATTCTCTTTCTGTGAACTTCTTAAAATTTAAATATAACTTTCTACTTATTCTTCCATATCTTCCATTTTAATAATTATATTCTTATATTTTGCATATCCATAACTTTCTTTTTTATCTAATTTTACAATTGTATTTTCATTAATAAAATCTAAATTAAACTTCAGTTTCAATTTCATTTCCCCTTTTTCTTCTCCTTCCACTAACAAATTTGCTTCGTATATTAATTCTTTTTGAGTTTGAAGGAGTTTTTCAATTCCATTATATATATTTTTTCCATCATCTGAAAAACTAAAATAATTTAACTCTTTAGATATACCTTGGTGATTTACAAACTCTTTCTTATATTCAATATAACCTGAAGATTTACCAGCAATTTTTATTTTATCTTTTTCTTTTATAGGAATAAAATACTTCAAAATAGCTTTAATTCCTTTAATACTATAGGGTATTTTATCTGGAGTTCCTACGATAGGAGGTTCTTTATCAGGAGAATATCCCTTAATTTCAAGTTTCTTAATCTTCATTTTTATCCTATTTCCTCTTAACATTTCCATCCAAATTGCTTTTTGACTTGATGGATGCCAAGAAATAGGAGAACAATATACCCAGTTTTCTTCTGGATCAGCAAGAGAAATTCCCTTATAATTTTCGTCATTCATTGATCTTTCCAAATCAATTAAAACTGGACCAATATTCCCTTTTCTAAAAAACCGAACTCCTTGAATAGCATATAAATATACACTCATGATAAGATTATTTAAAATTAGCCAACTATATGGTCTTGGAAGAAGTCCTAAAATAGCCATATTAGTCTTTGGAGAAAATCTTGTACTCATGACAATACCCAACTTTTCATCAGGAGAAAATATTGTTGTCTCATCATATCCTGGAGAATTTGTTATTGCTTTTACTTCACCAGAAATCAAATCTTGTAAAATCGAATTTGCAATACCTCTTCCTAAATTACCTACAAGAGTGATTGCTCTTCCCCCTTTTACAAATTGTTTTACTTCCCCACCTCTAAAGTCATTATTCACAATATAAAAATCATCTTTAACTTTTTTAAAATTTGGAAAAGAGCTTATAATCTGAGGATCAATTATTTCATATTTTCCCTTTTTTCTTTTTAATTTCCCTATAAAATTTAAAGCGAAATCTTTTCTCAAGGTTGTCCAACATACATGAACATTATCAGGAGAAACTATAACTTCAGACCATCTAAGCCATAATAATGGGTGGAGATCTAAGAATTTTGGGTAATAAAGTTTAACTAAATTACTTTTTACACAGTTATCAACATTTGGAGAGCATTCTAAAATATAATCACCTAATAGTAATTTTGTATTATCTTGAAATGGTAATATTCTTAAACCATTCGATTTTTTCGGAATCTTTATATAACCAGAGTAAATTTTCTTAAATTTATCTCCATTATCATCAACAATTGCAATACTAAACCAATCTTTAGCTTTTGGATCATTTTTATCTTTATATATCAATGCGATTTTCCCTGAATATGTATATGAAGCGATAATCAAATATTCTACGTTATCTGGTAAAGATATATGAGACAATTCTATTTCTAAACTTTGTAATCTATCTAATTTCATGGAATTCCTCACCTCTTTTTTATTTTTATTAAATAAGAACTATTTCTTTCATGTCTTTTAGAATCTCAGTAAAATTTTTATCTTTTGAAAATAATAACTCTACAAGATTTTTCATATTTCTCTTTAACATCTACTATTTGCCATGGTAAAACGGGATTTATAAAAATATAATCCGATGGATTTATTCTATGATTTACATGTAACTTTATTTTTTTCATTATTTATTACCTCTTTAAAAAATGAGATAAATTCTAACCTCTCAAAGATCCTATAATTACACCTTTTTCAAAATATTTCTGCAAAAAGGGATAAACAAATAAAATAGGTAAAGTTGAGATTACCATAGCACAATATTGAATAAGTACTTTATATAACTGCTCTTTTCCAATATAAATCATTGACTCTGTACCAAAAGTTGGTAAAGCATTTGCTTCAGTTATTAGTTCTCTAAGTATTAATTGTATAGGAAATAACTTTTTATCTCTTAGAAATATTGCTGCATAAAACCAACTATTCCAGTGCATTACCGAATAAAATAGTATAATTACTGCTATAGTTGCTTTAGCTAAGGGGATATATATCTTAAAAAGTATTGTTAGATCATTAGCTCCATCTATTTTAGCAGACTCTTCCAAACTATCAGGTATTTGCATAAATGCAGATCTCATCATAATAATAAAGAATGCCTGAAGACAGGAAGGAATTATCATAGCAAGTCTTGTATTCACTAAACCTAATCCTTTTACAACTATATAAAATGGAATTAAACCACCATTAAATAATATAGTGAATGTTATGAAGAGCATTATTTGATTTCTCAACAAGAAACTCTTTCTACTTAAAACATACCCAGCTATTGCTGTTAATAAAATACCTAATGTGGTTGCTGAGACCACATATATTATTGTATTTATATAACCTGTTATAATGTATGGATTTTCAAAAAGTAATCTATAACCTTCGAGGGTAAAACCTAAAGGTTTTAATATTATTCCTTTATGCATTACAAGTTTCTCAGGATCACTTACTGAAGCAAAAACAACATGTAAAAATGGGGCAAGACATATAAAAACTATAATTAACATTAAAATTATATTAAAAATATTAAATAATTTGTCAGATAAAGATTTATTGTAATGCATTTTGGGATACCTCCTCTTAAAATAAACTTGTTTCAGAATATTTTCTACTTAACTTGTTAGCAATTATTAATAGAATAAAATTTACTATAGAATTAAATAGACCTACTGCAGTACTATACCCATAATTAAATTCCTGAAGACCTTTACGATAGACATAAGTTGAAATAACATCTGCAGTTTCATAAGTTACAGGAGAATATAATAATAATATTTTCTCATGTCCAACAAATAATAATGTACCTATTCTTAAAATTAAAAGTGGAATAGCCACATTTAATATGTGAGGAAGAGAAATATACCATATTTGTTTAAATCTCCCAGCGCCATCAACCATAGCAGCCTCATACAATTCTGGATCTATTGAGGTAAGAGCGGCAAGATATATTATACTTGAAAAGCCAAAATACTGCCAAATTTCAGACACAACATATATTGATCTAAAAAATTCTGGTTTGCCCAATAAATTTGTTTCATCAATACCAAAAAGTGTATGAAGAGTCTGAGTAATTATTCCATCAGAGGATGTAAAATCAATTATTATACCTGCTATAACAACTAAAGAAACAAAATATGGCATATAAGATACTGTAGATATAAATCTTCTAAAATATGAAATTCTTATTTCATTTAATAAAAGAGCAAAAATTATAGGGACAGGAAAACCAAAAATCAGGTTATAAAAACTTAATAAAAAAGTATTTCTTAAAACTCTCCAAAAATATATACTACTAAAAAAATCAATAAAATTTTTAAATCCTATCCACTCACTTCTAAAAAAACCTTTAAAAGGAGAGTAATTTTGAAAAGCCATTAATATACCAATCATAGGAATATAATGAAATATAATGTAATAGATAATGACAGGTAGAATCATTATATAGAGAAGTTTATTCTTTTTAAAATCTTTTATAATTTTTTTCATAAACTATAAAACCTCCACAAGCAAAAATTGAGGGAAGGAGTAAAAACTCCTTCCCCTTTCCTTCATCTCTTTCTATATCTATCATATGCATTCTGATAAATCTTTATTGCTTCTTCAATCCCAAGTGCTTTTAATTTATCTATAAAAGAGGATTTATATTGAGAAAGAGGTATATTCCCAATTATAAATTTTGGTACCGTCTCCTCTATAAATGTATTTACATCTGCCATAATTTTTGATAACTTAGATCCTTCTTCGGTAGTAAATGTTAACCAATCTGGTAATTCCCATTTCATATCACTTGAACTCCACTTTTGTTTGTATACATAGGTTAATTCTTCTTTATTAAATGCTGGATTTGACTCAATATCTATTGATCCATCTCTAATACCTGGTGCTGCTGAGATTAAATATTTAGATTTATAATTAGGATCTAATACTGATGTGATTAAATCTGTAAAAATAGGTTTTCCATCTACATATTTAAAAGTAACACCTTCAATGCCATAATCTGCAAATATTTGACCCTCTTTTGTATATAGATAATCAAAGAATTTTACTACAGTTATAGGATCTTTGCATCGAGTTGTTATAAATAAGCCCATAATATCTACTAATAATGGCTTAAATGTCAATTTACCAATATGTATTTTATCACCAACTTTTCTAACAGGAGGAGAAACTGCTAATATATCAAATTTGGGATCTTTAGAAATACCTTTATAATAATCTTTTCTCCACGATGCCATCCATGCTCCATATTTTCCAGATATGATACTGTTGTCATCTGGAAAATATTGTCTATTAGCATAGAAATCTTTATCAATTAATCCTTCTTTATACCACTTATTCATCATTGTTAAATACTGTAAAAATCCGGGTTCTAATGGACCAAATTTTACCTTTCCACCAACCTGATAAAAACCTGTTCCTATTCCATAACCGGCATTAAACAAATCATACATATGATATCCAGTATATAATAATTGCATAACCGCTCCTTTTTTCTCTTTAAACAATTTCAACATTTTATACCAATCATCATAGGTGATAGGTTCTTTTAAGCCAAGTTCATCAAGCCAGTCTTTCCTTACTTGTAATCCTCCCCATGGAAGCCACTTTGTTATTACCATTGGAAGAAAATATATATTTCCCTTGTCACTTGTAATAGATTTTCTTATTTCTGGTTTTGATCGAATTAGTTTTCTTAAATTAGGCATATACTTATCAATTAATTCATTAAGCCTTATAATAACTCCTTCTTCTATTGCTTTGTCCCAACCTCCTGGATATAATGGGGTTCCAGTACCAGTATTAACCATTGCATATATAAGATCAGGTATTTCTTGAGATGCTATCATGAGCCTAAAATTGTCTGTTTCTTGACCAACTGGAGGATGATAAAATTTAATAGTAACTCCTGTTTTTTTAAATAATTCTTGCCATGCAAGTACTGATGAATAATCTGAATTAGTATATCTTGCTACTCTTGGTGAGTATATTCCCCACCATGCTGTAAAAGTTTTTTGAGATTGAGCTTGAGTAAGTATTAATGTTAGAGATAGAAAGATTAACATGCTTCTAAACATACTTCTAATAAAATTTCTTAGCCTACACATAAAATTTTACCCCCTTTTACTTAATTTTTTTAATTATCAACTTAACTTCAACTTATTTAATTTTCAATTCCTAACTTTTGTTTTTTATTTCTTTTTATTGATTTACCATAATAATCTTATTTATGAAGTTGTTTAAAAACTTACAAAACATGTATTCATAGGTAAGAATAAAAAGTTTTTAGGAGATAAAAATTAAAAATTCTAAAATTAAATCTTTACTTAAGATTATCTTCCTTTATAATTCTTTTCTCTATACTTTGATGGTGTTGTACCTATATAATTTTTAAAAGCTCTTATTAAAGCCTTACTATCTAAATATCCAGTCTTTTCCGCTATTTCTTTTATACTTAAATTAGATTCTTCAAGTAATTTCTTGACTTTTTCAAGCCTTACCATTTGTATAAAATCGCTTAAATTAACTCCTATAAATCTTTTGAAAGTCCTTGACAAATGTTCGATACTAATATCGAATTTGTTAGCTATGGTCTTTACACATAATTCTGGTTGATTATAATTATTTACTATATATTCATATATAGCATTTAACCAGTAAGGTTTTTTATTTTCGTTAGTTTCATTTGTATATAACGCTAAATCAACTACTTTCTTAAAAATGTCTTTTAATATATTAATATCATTTGTCTGTTGAACATTTTTCATAATATTAATTATTTCATCTTTATCAAAATCTGAATTAATATTTATCAAAGTATTTAAAATCAGATCTTTATATGTATTAATATATACCTTAGCAATTTTAGGATTCGTTTGGGAATATTTTTGTATTTTTTTAACTAAGGTGTCATTATATTCTAAAATATTTTTAAAATTGTTTATTGTAATACTTTCAAGCATTTTTTTCAAAAAGATAAGAATTTCATTATTAGAAGAATATGTATATTCTTTATTAATATCCTCAAAAAATATGATTTTAGATGGGTTTTCAGATATTTCTATATATTCAAATATAGTATTAATATCTTCATAGGCTAATGATAACATTTCTACATTTGAGTAAAATTTACTTACTGCAAAAAATGTGTCAATTTCAAATTTTTTAATAAGAAAATTATATGTTTTCTCAAGATTTGTTTTTAAAAACTCTTTAATATGAAAATCAGGCTCAAAAAAATCACTCATTATACAGAATATTTTTCCCTCTGTTTCAAAAACATAGGATTTATACTTTGAATTAATAATTTTATTAAGAGTATTTTTAACTATTGAGTATATAATATCTATTTCTTCTTCATTTTCATCAATTTTAAAAATTCTATCTTCTATTTTATTAATTAATACTCCAATTAATAATATTTTTGAACTAAGGTTTAAATTATTTATTTCTTGATATTGTTTACAACTTCCCTTGTGCTCCTTTAATAGTCTTATTAATAAATTTTCTACTAATTTTGTGGTTTTTTCTTGAATCTCAGATTCTAATTTTGTATTTTGTTCTATTATATTTTCAAAAATCATGTCTAAAAACTTAATTTCATTTTTTGTTAAATTTTCATTTACTTTTACATTCTGTGAAATTTTATCAATTAGTTTTTTGATAGGGTGATAATTCCTTTCTGCAAGTATGTAAGCTGTAATTATTCCAAATAAAATGTATAAAGATAAATAAAATAGACTGGTAGTTTTAATATGTTTAATTTCCTCTAAAATTAAACTCAAAGAAAATATAGAAAAATAAATTAATTGTTCATTGTTAGATTTAAAACAAATTATACATAAATTTTCGAATTTTTTGTTTAATATATTAAAATAATCTCTTTGTTGATTCAAAAATTCATATTTTAAGTTAATGTCCTTAATAAGATTACTATTTCCAGAAATATAATAGTTGCTATTTTTATCTATAATTCCAATTACATATTTTTGAAGATCAATAAAGTTAGTTATTATATTATTTATTTTACTTGAATTTAATTTTACAATTAATGTTCCTCGAAACTCCCTATAACTTGAATCTGGAATTGATTGAATAAGAAAAATAACTGGGTTTTCTTTTACATCTTTAAACAAATATACATTTCTCCAGTTTCTTATCTTCTTAAGTATTCTTAATAACTCATTTTCATCTACTCTTATATTGTTTTGAATAGCATATTTAAATTCTTTGAATGTGTATTTGATATTGTGTGTAAAAACTATATCTGGTTTATATATGTATAAATATATCTCATCAATTATACTATCAGTAAGCAGATAATTAAGTAACATCTTTTGAATAGAAATGATAGAATCAAAAACCTTTTCTCCCTTTTCTATATTAGAAATCCATTGAGAAAGATTAGAATCAAAAGCAAATTTTAAGCCTATTCGAGATACAGTTTCGATCTCCTTATCTATTATAATCTTAATATTATTTATTATCTCAATTTGATTTTTTATAATATAATCAGTTACTATATTCTTTGAGATTAGGTAAATACCAATACTAAAAAAAATCGAAATTATTAACATTATAAGATATGATAATAAAAAAATGAATAATAAATTATTTTTAAAAATTTTTTTAATCTTTAAATTTACACTTCTTAACATTTTATAATTTCTTTTATTCTACAAGATTTTTAACTAACCTTTAAAATTATTTTATAATATAAATCTAAATTAGTAAATTCTTAATTTTTTGTATTTTTAATACTTTTTTGATTAATAAAAAGGTTTAATTTATTATCACAATTCCATATTAAAAGAAATTTTAATGTAATCTGTTACCAGGAGTACTTACAAATTTTCCTTTTATTGCTAATAAAATTGCTTTATATTTTTTCTCTTCCCGTTTTATCAATAACCTTATTTAATAGTTAAAATAATTTTGTGAGTGTTTATAACATTATCTTAATAGAAGGAAATTATAAAATAGGAAGAGAAATTGCTACACCTTCTGAAGCAAGAAAGATTATGGGGTTAACGAGCTGTGGTAATAAAAAAAATAAATATTCTTTATAAATATTCTTTAAAAAAGAATATAATAACACAAGAATTTTACCTGAT
>JAWAZI010000012.1:0-7887 GCA_038817835.1 Candidatus Pacearchaeota archaeon
AATTTTTTTTGCACTAGGCACAATGGCTTTAATTACAGGACAGCTATGGCTTACTTTGATAGCTGCAATAATCATATTTGCTCTTGCTGGCTTCCTTGTGTTCAATAAATTTCCCGCAAAAGTTTTTCCAGGCGATAGCTTAACTTTCAGCTTGGGCGCTTTAATTGCATGCTTTGCCATACTCGGCAATATGGAAAAGTTTGCATTGCTGATTTTTACCCCATACATTGCAGAAGGAATCTTAAAAGCAAGAAGTAATTTCAAGGCAGAAAATTTTGGCTTGCCTCAAAAAGATAATTCTTTAGAGCCGCCGAGCAAAGAAATTAGAAGTTTGACACACTTTTTCCTTAAATTCATAAAAAAAATTAAACCGAGTCATAAGGTTTACGAACACGAAGTCGTTCTAGCTTTATGCGCTCTCGAAATCGTTTTAGTAATAATTGGGTTAATAATTTTTCTTTGAACACGTATAACTTATTTAGAGCTTGTAGTTAAATAAAGCTTGCTAAATTTTTGCAATAGTAACTCGTTGGTTTTGTAGTAGCATAAAAAGATATAATCTTAAAAAAAGCTAGGAATTGTGAAAGATCCAGGAATAAGAAAAAAGAATTTAAAAACAGATTTCCGTGACCAAAGTGTAATAGCTTTACTGGACCTAACAAAAGGTATTTAAAAATCTGATGACAAAATTTTAAATATGAGAATTGTTTTTGTTGTTGGAACCAAGGCAGAGTTAATTAAATGCATGCCAATTATGTTAGAATTGCAAAAGAAGAGAGAAGAATATTTGTTTATTCATACAGGACAACACTCCTTACAAAATTCTTGCCAAGAATTTAGTATAAAAAAACCCGATTTCATTTTAAGTGAAGAACCTAAAGCAAGCACTAAATTTTGGTCAAAAATAGATAAATCTTCCGTGATCTGGTTTTTGTCAACAATTTTAAAAATAAAAAAATTAATTAAAAAATTGGCGCCAGATTATGTAATTTATCATGGCGATACAATGAGTAGCGCTGCAGCAGCAATTGCTTCTTCGAAACTATTAAATCCTGGAAAAAGTTGGAAAAATGTTCATCTTGAAGCCGGCTTGCGTTCTGGCTCGATTTTTGAACCTTTTCCAGAAGAAATTTCAAGAAGAATCTGCGATAAATTTTCGGATATCTTGCTTGCAGTTTCAGAAAGAAGTAAAAAAAATCTTGAAAAAGAAAAACAAAAAGGCAAAATAATTAAAATGGGTAATACAATTATTGACTCCGCACTGCTTTCTTACAAGATAGCAAAAAAGAAATATAAAAAATCAAATTACGAATATGCTCTAATCAATTTACATAGACATGAAAATTTAGCATCAAAAAAAAGAATGAAAGCGATTGTCGAGATTTTAAAATTAGTTAAAATTAAAGCCTTATGGCCTTTGCACGACAGCACAAAATATTATCTAAAAAAACATAATCTAATGCAGGAAGTAGAAAAAATGAAGAATATTAAAATAATGCCTTTAATTGATTATTCTCATTTTATTTTTTTGCTCGCTAATTGTAAATATCTTATAACGGATGGAGGTTCAATCCAAGAAGAAAGTCTTGTATTCAAGAAACCATGTATTTTGCTAAGAAAATTGACAGAAAGGCAGGAAGGCCTAACAACAGGAATAAATTTCTTAACTAAATTGGATATCAATTATGCTAAAGAGATAATTAAAAAAATAGAGAGTAATAAATTCAAGATAAAAAACTTTAAAAATCCTTATGGAGAGCCTGGCGTGAGTAAGAAAATTGTTGAGATGCTAAAATGAATAAAATCCTACAAAAATCAAGAAATATCATTGACTTAAAACTTAAACTTAGGCGATATAAACTGAAAGTATATAAAGATTTTTGTTTAAATTTCTTATGAAAACAATTAAAGTTTATCTTCAATATCCTTGGAAATTTCCAGATAGTTCTTACTATAAATATTTAGTTGAAAATCCTCCACAAAACGTTAAATATCTAAACATAAATAATCAAAAAGGAGCTATAACTAATAAGAAAATTTTTTGGTTTTCAAATTTTATTAAAAAAGTTGTTAGACAAACATTCAATTTTTTAAACTTCTCAATTCCAAATGCACATTTAAGTCCACAAGGAGATTATGACTTAATTCATTGTTGCCATTGTTTGTCGAAAAATAAAGATAAACCATGGGTTGCGGATTGTGAAGGCGTTTGGCAATTTTATGTAGGGAATAAAACAAAAGAAGCGAAAGAGAGAGTAAGACAAATACTTATTAGTAAAAATTGTAAAAAAATATTGGCATGGACACGAGCCACAGCAAAAGATATAATTAAGGAATTTCCAGAGATTAAAAACAAAGTTGAAGTTGTTTATCCAGCAATATCGGTCCAAGAATTTAATAAAAATAAAAATAAGAAAATTACTATTCTTTATGCGACGAGATATTTTTGGTTAAAAGGCGGAATTATTGCTTTGGAGGTGTATAAAAAATTAAAAGAAAAATATAAGAATAAAATTAAATTGATTTTTATTTCAGATGTTCCAAAGAAAATTAAAAAGAAATATTTTGAAATTGAAATAATGGATTTAGTACCCCAAGAAAAACTTTTTGAATATTACAAAAAATCTGACATTTTCTTTTATCCTAGTTTCATGGATACGTTTGGATTTGGACTGTTAGAGGCAATGAGTTTTGGCCTACCGATAATCACAATCAATACAAAATATACAAAATCGAGAAAAGAAATAATTAAAAATAATAAAAATGGACTAGTTTTTGATGTTGAAGATAGTATAACAGACAAAATAATTAACAATAAAGAAAAATTAATTATGGGAAAAGACGAAATAAAAATTATAAACAAATTATTTAAAAATTGTTGTAAATTGATAGAAAATGAAAGCTTAAGGATTAAATTAGGAAAAGAGGGACTCAAGCAAATCCGTTTCGGAAAATTCTCAATAAAAGAAAGAAATAAAAAATTAGAAAAAATTTATGAGGAGGCATTAAAATGAAACGAAAAATAAAATATTCTTTTATTGTTCCCACTTTCAACTCTGAGAAAACTATTAAAAATTGTCTTTCTTCCATTAAAAAACAAAAACTAAAAAATAGTGAGATTATAGTAGTAGATGATTGCTCTACTGATAAAACAGTTAAGATTGCAAAAAAATATGCGCAAAAAATTATTATAAAAGAGAAAAGAAGCGGCCCTGCCAAATCACGAAATTTAGGTTGGAAAATAGCTGAAGGAGATGTTTGTATTTTCGTTGATTCTGATGTTTATTTGTGAAGAAATTGGGCAAAGGATATTTTACCATTACTTAAAAGATATGATGGAGTTGTGTCAAGTTTAACAAGCGATTCCCACGATGTAACTTTTGAAAGATGGGAAGAGGCTGCAAATTTTTTTGTTATAAAAAGAAAAGTTTTAGAAAAGGTCGGAGGATATAGTGAACTATTTCCTTACGCTGCGGGTGAGGATTCTGATCTTCTTATTAGATTACTCAAAAAAGGATATAAAATAAGAAATCAAAAAACAACGTATACCCCAAAAAGAATAAGAAAATTTCTTTTTTTCAAAAATTCTTTAAGAACTATCTTTGGATATTTGTATGCAATTTTAAAAATTTGGATGTTCCTCAATGTAGAGAGCGCTTATTTATAAAATTTCCACTGAAATGTTTAGGTCTGCTTGAAAAATACAAAGATTTAAAAAAGAAAATGAAATATAAATAAAATGATCCCTATTTACAATAGTTGGTTAATTCAAATAGAAATAACGAATGCATGCAACATAGGTTGTGCTAATTGTACTAGGTGCGTAGGACATCATAGAAAACCTTACTTTATGGACTTGGACTTCATAGAAAAAGCTATCGATTCTTTAAAAGGATTTAGTGGAGGAATTGGTATAATGGGTGGTGAACCTACTTTGCATCCTCAATTTGAAGAAATTTGTAAATTGCTGCAAAGAAAAAAAGTAACACATAAATGTGCGATATGGACTTCAGGATATAAGTGGGATGAATATAAAGAGTTAATAAAAAAAACCTTTGGTCGAGGAGTTTATTACAATGATCATAGAAGTTTTAAACAAAGGCATCAACCAATTCTAGTAGCAATTAAAGACGTTATTAAAGATGAAAAACTAATGTGGCGATTAATAGATAATTGCTGGATTCAAGAGTGCTGGTCCCCCTCAATTAATCCGAAAGGAGGGTTTTTTTGCGAAGTTGCAGCAGCATTAGACTTGCTTTTTAATGGCCCAGGAGGCTACCCTATCGAGCCGGGATGGTGGAACAAAACTGTACGGGAATTTCAAGATCAAGTAAAAAGATATTGTCCAATGTGCGGGGCATCACTTCCTTTTAATTGCCCTTCTAACAAAGAAGCTTATGATTTGGTTTCTATATCTAACTATAAAAAACTATTGAAGATAAAATCACCGAAAGCTTTAGCTGGGCGAGTTAAAATATTTAATAAAAAAATGGGTAAAAAAGAAATAATGGAACTAATCAAAAATTGGAAGCCTTGGAATTACCTTGGGGGGGACTACAGAAAAAAAGATTTGAAGCCTGATGAAATTTTCATTATAAGGGGTCTTTTCCCAAAGCACGTTATTCTTTCTTTCTTGAGGCACCCATTTAGTGGCCTTTCTACAGTAATAAAGCATCCTGGGGTTACAAGTAAACTTGTATTAAGGGCAATAACAAAAAAAATAATGAAAAAAAATCAGGAAGAGGCTCACCCTTATAATAATTTAAAACTATGAGAGTTTATCTTCAATAATTTCCAGATAGTCCTTACTATAAATATTAATTCAAAATCTCTGTAATAAACTTTAAAAATTATGGTAAATTAATAGATGTAAACAAATAAGGAAAGAACGTTAAAAGTGGAAATTTTGTGATAAAAGAAAGAAATAAAAAATTAAAAAGAATTTATGAGGAGGCATTAAAATGAAAAATGTAGCTCACGGCGAATATGGAGAAGAAGTTTGGGAGAAAAAAATAAGAACTCAGAATGAAGTTGGAGTTATCGCTGGAACTATTTCTTCACTGGATGAAATAAATAAAGATACCTTAAATTTTATGAAATTTTTTGATAAAGAAATAAGCCCTTTAATAAAAAGAAATGCAAAAATTTTAGATTTAGGGGGTAGGGCCTTTAGCAAGATTTTCTATAGAATTTGCGAAGAGAGGATACAAAGTAACTGGTGTGGATATTTCTAAAACAATACTCAAATATGCTGAAAAAAATTTAAATTTAAATAATGTGAAAATAAAATTATTAAAAGAAGACATAACTTCCTTAGAAAACATAAACGAAAAATTTGATTTTATCTTTTGTTACGCTACTTTTTACCATATCCCACCGCATTTAATGGGAATCTCCCTAATGAAAATTAGAAGCCTTCTAAAAGAGGATGGAAAATTTTTTGTAGACTTTGCAGTAAGAGAAAAAAGAACATTAAAGGACTATATATTTCAAATAATTTATTAGTCAATTCATTATTTAAAAAAAATTATTTAAAAAAGGATTTAGAGTAAATGTAACTAGGCTTACGTTAAAAGAAATTAAAGAACTAATAGAAAAAGCAGGGTTTGTAATAGAAAAAAGAATTGGTAAATCAAAATTTTTGCTAACTAAAAAAATAAATTGAAAAGAGAATTTTCAAACTTTTTCTTTAATTTTTTAAAATCATTTCTTTAATAAAAATGAATGTGGATATAAAATTTTTTGGTATTGATAAAAATAAAAAACCAAAAGAATGAATAAAGTCTTTAGAATAAATTGCTGTTTTGATTGTATAGGCCAATGGGAAGAAGATAGTTAAAAGCAAAAATCTAATTGGCCAAAAAAAGATAGAAAAAAGTATGATAATTGAAAACAAAGGCCAAAATATAATTTCCCCTAAATTAAAAAGAGATTCGAATCTCCATCCAAATTTCATTATATCGGTTGCTAAGCCTTTCGCTACCCACTTCGCATGTCTTATCAATTCTTTCCAGTCAGCAGGGTCATAATGGTAAATTATAATTAAAGGATCAAGTAAAATTTTATATTTTTTAATGCATTCTTCAGCAAAATAACGGTCTTCTCTATAAAATAAACTTTCATCGTATTTTCCAATTTCAAAAAAGTTTGTTTTTTTAATTGCAGAAATTGAGATGTTGCCTTTTGTTAAAATTTGCTTTTTATTTTGCCTCGTAAGCCAAAAAAGCCATTTCCTTGCTGCATAGCATTTTCCAATAAAAGTTTTGCTTGCTCCAAGAACTTTGCAAATTAGTCCATCTATATCTTCTCTTTGAAAATTTTTTGCTATTTTACTTAAAAAATCTTTTTTAACGAACTGATCAGCATCAATAAAAACTAAAATTTCTCCTTTAGCTTTTTCAGCCCCTCTATTTCGAGCAAAAGCAGCCGAATGGCCTTGCTTAAATGAAAGTAACTTAATTCTCTTACTTTTTTTCTGGAACTCTTTAACTATTTGCTCTGTTTTATCAGTAGAGCCATCATTAACTACGATAATCTCATAGTCTTTATATTTTTGATTTAATAATGAAGATAAGCATTTTCCAATGTATCTTTCTTCATTGTGAGCAGGGATGATTACGGAAAGCATTTTAAATTTTAAACTTTTATTATTTTAAAATTTTTAGTTATTCTTTTTAAGTATTTTGAGAAACTAAAAAACCACTATATTAGCCTCTAAAAGTAGCTCACTGTGGTCTTCCTTTTTGGAGGAAACTTAGTTGTCCATCACCCTAAGGGGCCAATTTTTTGTGCAATAAAATTTTACAAATATGCGAATTTTTGAATTGAATCAAAATTTTATTATTCTAAAATGGTAAAATTTTAAAATGGCCGATTTGATATAATATTATGTATGATGCGATTGTTGTTTTAAGTGGCGATGAAGAAACAACTTTTTTAAGAATAAAAAAAGCGTTGGAGTTGTTTCATAAGCAAGGCGGACTAGCAAAATTAGTATTAAATGGCTTCAATACTACCGAGGCTCATGATCCTGGTTTTGAAGGAGATTGGCGGAATGATCCGAGATTAGAGCCTTTCAAAGAAAAGATTGAAAAAATTCCTGACGTTGATATTATCTATGCTAGAACAACAGAAGAAAATGCTTATACTACAGCAGAAAAGTATAGCGGAAAGAGGCTGGCTATCGTAACTTCAAAGTCTCATGTAAAGAGAGCCAAACGCATATTTCGACAATTTTTTCCCGATTATTTAGATTTACATTTTTATAGCTCTCCTGAACCAAACGAAAAAAAGAGACGTTTTAAAGAGTTTCTTGCAAGAATAGTAACTTGGTTGGAACTTTATAACTTGCCTCGAGGTTGTAATGAAGAGGTTTTCAAAAAAATTTGTTACAGAAAATCTAAGTATGAGCCGCTCAACGAGATAATAAAAAAGACATTAAAAATTTAATGCGTTCTATTTCTTTAACTGGCTAATCCTTCCTTTCAAGATTTTCTACAACATAAAAGGCAAAATAGAAAGGATGGCTGCTATGATTACTAGAATTCAGCAATATAAAGGCTACTCAAGCAGCAACTTCTAAAAAGGCATAAACACTATTTTCTTGCCTTCTTTTTCGGGAAACTTTTCAAAATCGCCTTATCAATTCAAAATCTTCTTTTGATACGCCTTTTATAATCCAAAGAGCAAAGAAATAGACAAGAACAGCTGCTATGATCATTAAAATTCCAGTCAGTATGTTAAGATTTATAAAATAATCAAAAGCAAAAAGAAAAGCAAGCATGATTGCTGAAGCTAGCAAGGGTTTTGCTATTGAAGCTATGTTTGCTTTTATCTTTAGCTTTTTTCTTGCTAACACAGCAAGACTTGCCATGTTGCCATATCTAA
>JAWAZI010000013.1:0-7760 GCA_038817835.1 Candidatus Pacearchaeota archaeon
TGAATGATTACAAATCCAAAATACCAAGGCAAGATTCTACTGATAATACTAACAATTACTCCGCAAATGAAAACAACCAAACCCTGCTTAACATGATATTTCACGAAAGGATCATTCTTTGCAGCGGTTAGTAAAGGCACAAAGAAAAGAATATAAGCTACGATTGCCATCCCGGTATTCTTTTTTGGTTGCGTTTCTGGCGGAGATGTTGTCGATTGAGTTTTTTCTTCCATAATTTAAATTTTTAAATATTTCGACCTTTTTATTTCCAAATTAATGCTGGACTTTAATGAAAAAACAGCTTATTGGCTGATTTTAATTTAATTTTTCCTGAAAATCAATCTGCCCGACATTATAAAAAACAGCGGCTCAAATGGTGGAAATGAGCCGCTATTTTTCAATCAATCCCTCAACTTTTCGCTTTGCTTTTCTCAATCGCTTTTTAAAAAATAAAAATATTACCTTAATTCTTCGGCGATAATAATTTGAGCATATTTTGGTTTAATTTCAGGTTTAATCCGAGGCAATGCATCTTTTAAGGATTGATAAATTTTATTTTCCAATTTGTTTAATATTTCCTCTTTTTTTAATCCAAATTTTCTTTTATAGCTTCTCGCTATACCTCTTATAAATTTGTTTTGTTCATGATCTAGATTTTTTTGGTTAACAAAATCTAACAATCTATCAAATCTTTCTTTTATCTCTTTACTTTCTTTTCTTTTTAACCAATCTATTAATCTCTCAAATTCCTTTTTCACAGGATCAATAATTTTTTCTCTGTCTCTTTCTCTTTCATTAGCTTCGCGCTCGAATTCTTCTTTAACTTTTTCAGTAATTTTAAAATATTCTGTATTGAATTTTTCACCTCTTTCTTTTGGTTCGCATTCTAAAATTTTTAATATTTCCCAATCATTAGAGTTTATAATTTTTCCTTCAAGATTCACTAATTTTAATCTGTAATAATCATCAGCACGACAAAAAACAATGATTCCGTTATTCTTATGTCGCCTGGCAATACTTACCATCGCTGGTAATTCCAGTGCTTTTTGATATTCTTCTCGGTACTTCGTGGTTAATCTCTTAAATTCAGCTTCAAAATACTTAGCATCTGATCTTTCTTCTATTTCTTCTATTCCTTCCGGCTTTTCAGTATAAATGTTAAATAGTCTTTTTCTTATTGTTTTTTCATCTAGGCGGATTGTTTTTTCATCGTACCCAAAATTTTGAATAATCTCATTAATTCGGCGATTGACCTTATCTTCAATTTTAAGTTCCTTTTCGGCTGAAGTTTCGGGAAAAAAATTATAAACATAAATTTCCTCGTATTGACTACTAATTCTATCTATTCTTCCAATTCTTTGGATAATTCTTACGGGATTCCAATGAAGTTCATAGTTAATGACTACTTGTCCATCTTGAAGATTTAATCCTTCAGCCAAAACTTCGGTTGCCACTAAAATGTTAATTTCTTCTGCTGGTTTTATTTTGGCTTTATTGGCTTTTGGTGCAAATCTTTTAATTTTCTTCATGAGACTTTTCCCGCCACTAAGGTAGTCTACTTTTTCAAATTTATTTTTTATATTTTCGAAAATATATTTTACTGTTGATTCAAAGGAACTGAAGATGATTACTTTCTTTCCTTTAATTGGATCCTTATTTAAAATCTCGATCAATTTTTGTAATTTATCATCATCTTCTGGTTTAATGTTTTTAGTTAGTTTGATCATTTCTTGAAAAATTTTTATATCGTTTTCTAAATCTTTTTTTAAATTTTCAATTTCAAAATTTTCCGCATCATAAAAATTTTCTTTTTCAATCCATTCCACTTCTTCGTCATTTTTTATTTTTTCAATAATTTCTTCCAATTTATCTAAATCACCTATCCAAATTTTATTCTTTTTTTCTAAAATTTCTTTAAAACCGTTATGAATTTTCAAGTGAGTATTTAAAGAATCCCTAAACGCCTGAACACTGCTTTCCAATCGTCGATAAAGATTTATTTTTACCAACCTCTGCAAATTCACCCATGCCACAGTTAATCGTTGAAATTCATCGGGATTGAATTTTTCAGGTTTAGCGTATTTGCCAAGATTGTATCTGGCATATTTTAAATTCCCAATCAATTCTTTTAATTTTTGATACAGTCCACCCTCATAAACTTCATCGATTGAATATTCAACTCTGTAAGGCCCTTTTCTCATTGGAAAAACAATTCTCTCTTCGGGATAATACTCTCTAATGTCGCTTCGCGTTCTTCTAATAAATAATTGAGCAATTAAATCTTCAATGCTGGCTTTGCCTTTTTCGCAGGCGTCAAAATATTTTTTAAGTTCTATTGGGTAAATTCTAAAATTATGATTTGTTTCATAAGGCGTGAAAAGTTTTATTTGCCAATAAATATCCCAGATGCCCAAATTTTGGGGAGTAGCAGAAAGAAGAATTACTTGTTTACCTTTACAAATTTGCGATAAATCACGATATCTTAAAGTATCAGGATTACGAAAATGATGTGATTCATCAACTAAAACTACTTTTCTTTTCATATATTTCTCGTTATCTAAAATCTCATTCAACTTTCCTGATGAAAAAACTTTTGCTTTTGTTGCTCCAAATTCGGCTAAAACTTCCCGCCAATAATCAACCAACCTCGGTGGTGAAATCACAATTGCTGTCTTTCCTTCTGTTTCTAAGTGAGAAAGTAATGCCGAGCCAATATAAGTTTTCCCTAAACCTGGCACATCAGAAATAAAAACTCCATTGAATTTTTGCAGTCTTCTGTAGGCATCGATCACTGCGTCTTTTTGGAATCTAAAAAGATCTGCTTCGATTTCAATTTCTGGTTCTGGCTCTTTATAACTAAAAATTTCATGTAAAACTCGCAAATAAGCTCTAAAAGGCGTAACCTCTTTGTTAAACGCCCAACAATTTTCAATTGCCTTTTGCGTCAAACTTGTAAATTCAGTTTTTTCACTTTCTTGCCAAAGTTTCTCAAACCATTGAGAAAGAAATTCAAAATTATTATCACCAAGAACCCGAACATTCAATTCAGTGTTTAATTCAAAACCACTCACTGAAAAATTACTCGATCCTACTATTGCTTCTCCGTTTCCATATTTTCGATCTTTATATTCAAACAAATAAAGTTTAGCATGTAACGGTTCTTTGTAATAAATCCTTATTTCAATTTTTCCTTCTCTAAGTTTTTCTAAAAACCATCTCAAAAACTCAATATTTTCTTTTGTTGGTTTGATATAGCTTAAATCGTTCATTAAACCTCTAAATTCTTCCTCTAAAATTTTTTGTCTTTCATTTTTCGGTAAATATCTCGTTTTCTCTAAAGTATCTTTTACTGTCCTTTCCCATTTTTTTTCTAAAAGCATCAATTCAGCAGTTTGCCTATTTGTCCTTGAACCAGCCAAAATTTCTAATTTTTCTAATTTATCGATTTCATTTCTCAATTCTTTAAAACCCGTCAAAAATAACCAACCAACAGCAAATCTTGCTTTTTTCGAAATAGAAATTTTCTCTTTCAAGACGTCAACTAATTTTATCTTAGAATTATCGATTATATCTGGAGACATTTTTATTTTGACAACTATTTAAAATATACCACTTTCCGATCACAAGTGAAAGCAAATTAAACACTTTTTGCCTTTTCTAATCTATTTTTTACCAATTCCGCTACTGCCCAATAAACTTCTTTTCTTTCTTCTTCTGTTAAGCCAAGGGCATCAAAAACAATATCATCAAGGGCTTTTCTGTCTGGTAAAGGATTTGGCTCCTGCTCACGGATGGGCTTTTTAGGGTCAAAACCAAGTTCGGTGAAGATGGAAGAGGGCATATAACTTTCTTTTTTTGAGAAAATAACCTCGATCTCTTTCCAACTTTCCTCTGTAAATTTTTGAGGGTTAAAAACAATTAGAGGTTTCATTTCCGGGGCATAAGTTTGTAAAGCTCCTTCACCTAATCCTGTCCTACCATAAATTTCAACCATTAAAAAATTTAAAGAAGTATTCAATACATAAGATAATACCATCGGATTTTTAGGATAAATTATATAGTAATACGAATGGTCTGTAAAATAATGCCATTTGTTCCAGGGAAATAAAAATCTTTCATTAAAAAATTGATTAAACAATATATCCGCTTTAGGAAGTGTCGGAAGTTCCCACCACCTTTCTCTTCCCTTACAGGTAGGTCTTTTATGATACCCTTGTTTTTCTCCCCATTTTATATATTCCAATGCCCTTGTTCCTTTTAACTCTCTTTCAGTTTTATGGCACATAAAGACAAGGTGATTTAAATCTTCAAGTTTTACAATTATTGTTTTAAGCTCTCTTGGGCTTTTTATCACAGGTTTTAAAAACTTTACCTCAATTTCTCCTTCCCAGCCAGCACTGTTTTTAACTTTAATTAAAGCATCTGGATTTTTCTCTGCAATTTCAACAACCTCTTTAACACTCATTCCAATTGGTTTTAGATAAAAGAATTCATTAGCACCTGTTTTAATCCCAAATCTCACCTCTGCAATATCTCCTAATCTTACAAGTTTCCCCTTTCCTTTTTCTAAAATTGTCCAGTAAATTTCTGGTGCTCTTAAATATTTTCCGCCCCATTTGTTGCCTTCATACAATCCAGTGTCTGGATTTTTGCCAAATTGATATAAATCTTTTTGATTTGCAATATGGAGATTATAGGTTTCACAACTTTTTCTTTTTCCCTCTGGCAACTTTTTAAAACTTTCTTTTTTCTCTAAATCAATAAAAATTTCAGAATACATTATTTCCTCAAATGGCTTTTTAAACATTACAAATTGAACTTCATTTTCTTTTATTTGTTCATCAAAATCTTTTTCTTTTGGTGCTTTCAATAAAGCAATGATCGTGTTTACATCTGCGTGTTTAAAACTTCTTTTTACCTGATTATCATAAATTGCCACAATTGGAACTCTTCTCAATAAAATTTCCTGCATTTTTGCCCCAAAGCCCACATCAAGCCAAGAATTGGAAGAAATGTAACATAAAATACCATCTTTATTTAAAAGTTTTAATCCCTTCAAATAAAAATAAACATAAAGATCAGATTTTTTATCAAATTTTTTAATTGGAGAAATAGTCGGTTTACCTTCTAAATTATAAGACCAATCATTTATTGTTTGTTCAATTAATTTTTCTTTGTATTCTTTTTTGGAATAAAAACCGGTTAAATCTTCTATTAATTCTTGCCTGACATAAGGAGGATTAGCAATAACAATATCAAAACCATTTTTTATTTGAAAAACCTCGGCAAAAGCCAAATCCCATAACATTGGAGTTTCTTTTCGTTTTTGTAATTCTTCTTTTAACTTAGCAATCTCACTAAGGGTAGCTTCTAAAGAATTTTTTTCTTCTTTTAATTGTTTCTCAAATAATGTTTTTTGTGTATCTTCAAAATTTTCTCCAAATAAATTGAATTGAATTTTCTTTAATTGAGAATTTATTTGTTGAATTTTTTGTTGAGTTTTGATTTTGTAGTCATCTAAGGCGTTCATTAATAACTTTTTTTCAAGATAAAGAGTATGTTTATATTCTTTTTGATCACTTGTTTTATAAACATATTCTTTTTTTAGTATAAGGCTTTTTAGATCACCCCCCCTACTTCCCAAGAAGCTTCTTATTTTTCTTAAAGGTATAACTTCTCTTCCTATTCTCTGGACTAAACTATCTCCACACCTGATTTTAAAATTTAAATTTGGCAAAAGTGGCTCACTTTGATTTTTTAAAATTTCTTCTTTAGCATCTACAAATAAATCCAGCCACAATCTCAATTTTGCTATATTTACTGCCCATTCTTTAATGTCGTTTCCATAAATATTTCTTTCTAGTATCCTTTTCTTTTCTTCGTATTTATCTAAATGAGGAACATTTAATTTTTTCCAGAGTATCTCTTTCAGTTGGTAAATAATTTGAAGAGTAACTACTAGGTAATGCCCAGAACCACAAGCAGGATCTAAAATAAATATTTCATCTAATTCCTTTAGAATTTTTTTTGCTTCTTCAGTGGTGAAGGGATTTTCAATTTCTTTTTCTATTTCCGGAAATAAAAACTTATATAATTTTTCTTTTTCAATTTTTGTTTTGTTAAAGAAAAACTCAACCAATGCTCTTCTTATCATTAATTCAATTTCTACTTTTGGCGTGTAAAAAATTCCTGCTTTTGCCTGCTCTTCTCTTTCTTCCACATTAACCAATTGTTCGTAGATATTTCCGAGCATTTCAGGATTGATAGCAATATCAATGTCAAAAGGCGTTGATTCTTCAATGGTAAAGTTGTAGCTTTCGAAAAATTCAAAAATATCATCAAAAAGATCATCTGGAATATCCCAACCAACTTCGTCTAATTCATTACTTTCAAATAAACCACCGTTTAGATAAGGAGCATATTTCAGAATTTCGTTAAAACCTCCTAAATAATGTTTTTCATTATAAAACCAGGAAGGTTGACAAAGAGCTTCAAAAAATAACACATTTAGCCACTCTTTATGAAATTTATTTTTTCCTTTAAATTTATTTTTGTAGGTATCCCAGTAATTTGCTAAAAAATTTTTATCTTTTCCAAAACAACCCCTTTTTTGAACAAAATATAAAAACATTATTCGGTTTAAAATCTGGTGAATGAAATCCCTAAGTTTATCTTCTTTTTTTCCTTCTGGTATTATGACTTTTTGTCTAATTAAAACTTTTTTAATTTTCTCAAAAATTTCAATGTATTCTTTATAGAACTTTTCTGTAACAACCTCTACACTAAAAGCTTCTTCAATTTTGTTTTTTATATAAGAATCGGCAATAGATTTTGTGGGTTCTAGTTGTAATTTTTCTAATTGTTCGGAGGGGGTTCTTAATTTATCTCGATTATCCGGCGAAATTGAAAACCTCTTTAATCGAATATTGTTACCGATTTTTTCCGCTTTTAAAAAATCTAAATAATCAAAGTTATGAGAAGAAAATATAAAGATACTATTTTCAGCAATTTTTTTTAGTTCTGATTCGCTAATAATCTTTCGTTCAATTGCTTTTAGTTCTTTTTCTGGTCTGGTTAAAATATCTAAATTAAAAAAGAAGATTTTGTATTTTGATTTTTCTGCTAAAAGTAAATATTTTTTAATTTTATTATTAAGTTCTTCAGGGAAATGGCAAAATAAATCAGAAATTGAAGGGTTTTCCCAATTCCATTTTTCAATAAATAACTCCTTTAAACTTTCTATTGATTTTATTTCACTTAAATAAAATTTCACATTTTTTCTTATTTTTATTTGTGAAATTTTTTAGCTTTTCTTCATTTTCCCACAAAAAATTGGCTTTTTCAAGAAAATTTCAAACTAACCCCATCCATTAAAACTCTCTTAAAATAGCAAAAACCCCTCCAAAAACCACGTAAAAAATATTCTAACATTCTGCAGAATGTTAGAATGTCTATAAGCATTAATTGGGGTATGATATGAAGTGAAACTATTCAAAAGTTTTTATAAATTGGACAAAACGCTTGCCGTAAGATGAAAGAAAATGAACCACTTGCCTACCCTGATATTTTTTATTTAAAAGGCCGGCTTGAACTAAAGCAAGAGTGTGTTGAGAGATAGTTTTAAAATTTCCTCTTAGTGATTGACAAATTCCGTCAACTGAAATCCCCTCTTCTTTTTCAACCAAAAGCAAAATTGAAATTCGCCAATGATTGGTCACTCCTTTAAAATATCTCTGTAATTGCCTTGGCGTTTTCATTTT
>JAWAZI010000014.1:0-7467 GCA_038817835.1 Candidatus Pacearchaeota archaeon
CAGACTTTTTTACATTGACATTAAAAGATAAAATATTATTTGAAGATTTTAAAAAAGAATTTTTGTTTGATATTGAGATTAATAATTCAAAAAAAATAGAAATAGAGCATGATTTTATTATAGATAAAATTGATATAAGTGGTTTAGAAAATTTAGAAAAACAAGGAAAATTTGAGGAATTAAGAAACCTTGCTAAAAGAGAAGGAAAAATTATAAGAAAAATAAATATAGATGGAAAAGAAATTGTTAAAGAATATAAAATAAAAATTTAATATGAGAAAAATAAGAATAGGTCTTGAAATACATCAACAGCTTGATACAAGAAAACTTTTTTGTAATTGTCCTTCAATTATAAAAGAGAAAATTGAACCAGATGCTATAATAAAGAGAAATCTTTTTGCTGTTGCTAGTGAACTAGGATCTATTGATGTTGCTGCTCTTTATGAACAAGAAAAAGCGAAAAATCATTTCTATTATTTTTATAAAGATTGTTGCTGTCTTGTTGAACTTGATGAAATGCCTCCATTTCCAATTAATGAGGAAGCATTGAGAATAGCAATTCAAATATCTCTTTTACTTAATGCAGAAATATTACCTTTAACTCAAGTAATGAGAAAAATTGTTATTGATGGTTCTGATGTTTCTGGCTTTCAAAGAACATTACTTCTTGCTAAAAATGGATGGATAGAATATGAATGGAAAGGAAATAAACGTAAACTTAAGATTGTTTCTATATGCTTAGAAGAAGAATCTGCAAAAAAAATAAAAGAAGAAGGAAATAATGTTTATTGGTCTTTAGATAGATATGGTATTCCTTTAATAGAGATAACCACAGAGCCAACTATAGAAAATCCAGAAGAAGCTAAAATTGCTGCTTTAGCCATTGGTGAAGTTTTGAGAGCATGTAAAGTTAAAAGAGGACTAGGAACAATTAGACAAGATTTAAATATTTCAGTTGAAGGAGGAGCAAGAACAGAGATAAAAGGTATTCAAGAGCCAAATTTAATTCCTAAAGTTATAGAAAATGAAATTTTATATCAAATAGAGAAAATAAAAAGAAATGAAATAATTAAAGAAAGTGTAAAAAAAGCTAATGAGGATGGAAGTTTAACTTTTTTAAGACCTTTACCAGGATCTGCGAGGATGTATCCAGAAACCGATTTGCCATTGATAAAAATTGATAAAAAATTAATTGAAGAAATTAGGAAAAACTTACCAAAAACAATTGAAGAAATAAAAAATGAATTAAAAGAATTAGAAAATATAGATTTTATTGAAGGAATATCAAGAAATAGGAAAAAATACGAAATTTATAATGAAATAATCCAAAAATTAAAAATAAAAGACATAGAAACAAAAAAATTTTTGGCAACAATATTAATAAACTATTTAAAAGAAGTAAGTAATGAATTAAAAAAAAGCGAGGATGAAATAATTGAAGGTGTTGGAAATTATTTATTAAATATAATCGAAGATTATATCAAAAAAAATATAACTAAGCATGCTGTTAAAGAAATAATTAAAGAAATTTGTCAAGGGAAAAAATATATTGAAATAAAAGAAAATTATAGAATTTATAAAGGAGAAGAACTTGAGAAAAAAATTTTAGAATTTATAAAAGAAAAAAAAATTGATAAAAAATATTGGGTAAATGAATGTATAAGAAGATTTAAATTTAATGCAGAAATTAATGAAATAATGAAAATTTTAAAAAAAATTGATAAAAATGAATAAAAAAGAAATTAATAAATTAAATTTTATTTTAACAATAGTTATTCTGATAATTTTGATTATAATAGCATATCTCTTAACAAAACCTTTGTTACCATCAATAATTATGGCTATTATTTTAGCTTATATTTGTCATCCTATATATAAGAAAGCATTAAAAATATTAAAAAATAAAAGTTTAACATCTTTTATAATTTGTATTTTGTTTATTCTTATATTTGGTTTTGTTTTATGGTTTGGGACAAAAGCATTAAGTGATCAGGCTTTAGAGTTTTATAGGAATGTAAAAGATTATAATCTGATAGGAAAAATTTCCGATTTTTTAACAAGTTCTATAGTGAAAAATCCTGAAATGGCAGGATATATAGCAAGCACAATAAAAATAGGTTTATTAAGTATGGGTAGAAAAATTCAAGAGATTGCTGTTGGTTTTATTTCTAATATATTTTGGTTCTTTTTACAATTATTTGTGACATTTTTCTTGATGTTTTATTTCTTGAAAGATGGAGATAAAATTGCTGAAGAAATATATAATTTACTCCCATTTAAAGAGGAAATAAAAAAAAGAATAAAAATAAGAACTTCTGAAGTTACAAAAGGAGTTTTATATGGAAGAGTACTTATAGGTATTATACAAGGTATAACTGCAGGAATTGGTTATTATATATTTGGAATTAAACATCCTTTACTTTTTACAGTTTTAAGTATTTTATTTGCAATTCTTCCTTTTGTTGGAGCATGGTTAGTTTGGATACCACTAAGTATAAATTTTATAATAATTGCAGGATGGCAATTGGGAATTTTACATTTATTATATCATTTAATTATTACAAATCAAATTGATAATATAATTTCTCCATACATTGTAGGAAGAACAGCAAAAATACATGGTGGTATAGCTTTGGTAGGAATGGTCGGTGGAATGATAAGTTTTGGTTTAATAGGATTGATTGTTGGTCCATTAATCTTAGAATATTTATTTATAGCAATAGATATTTATAGAAAATATTATCTAAAACAAAATGTTAGTTAAAGCAAAATTACTTGGTTTACTTACAGGAAAACCTGTTGTAATCTTGCCAAAAGAAATTGCAAAATGGTTAGATGTTCATATAGGAGAAAGAATTAAATTAAAAAAATATGCAACAGATAAAGAAATTGTAGCTATAGTTGATATAGCAAAAATTGAAGAAAAAACAGATTATATTTATATTTCAGATGAGATTGCAGAATTTCTAAATATAAAAGAAAACGATTTAATTGAAATATATCCATCATTAAAACCAATGAGTGTTTTTTATATAAAGAAAAAACTTGATGGAAAAAAATTAAATTATAATGAGTTATATGGAATTATAAAAAGTATTGTAAATAATGAGCTTACAGAAGCAGAAGTTGCTTATTTTATTTCTGCTGGTTATTTGAGAGGTATGTGCTATGAGGAAATAAAAAATTTAGTTAAAGCAATGGTTGATGTTGGAAATAAAATTAAATTTAATGCAAAATATGTTTTAGATAAACATTGTATTGGTGGACTTGCAGGAAATAGAACTACTCCTATTGTTACAAGTATAATTGCAGCTTCAATAAAGGAATTAAAATTAAATGCAGTTATGCCAAAAACTTCTTCAAGAGCGATAACTTCAGCAGCAGGAACAGCTGATGTTGTTGAGCAATTTTCTAGAGTAGAGTTTACAATTGATGAAATAAAAAAAATTGTAAATAAAGCTAAAGCATGTTTAGTTTGGGGTGGTTCACTTGGCTTAAGTCCTGCAGATGATAAAATTATTCAAGTTGAGAGATTATTAAATTTGGATCCACCAAATCAACTTGTTGCAAGCATAATGTCAAAAAAAATTGCTGTTGGTAGTAATATATTAATTCTTGATATCCCTTATGGAAAAGGAAGTAAAATAGAAAATAAAAATGAAGCAATTTATTTAAAAAATTTATTTGAAAGAATTGCAAAAGATTTTAATATAAAAATTAAAGTAATTTTAACAGATGGTAGTAGCCCAATAGGAAATGGTATAGGTCCAGTTCTTGAAGCTATTGATGTAATAAAAGTTTTGAAAAATAAAGATGATAAACCAATCGATTTATATAATAAATCATTATATCTAGCAAAAGAATTATTAAAATTAATAATAGAAAGAAAAAAAGCTGAAAATATTGTAGAAAAAGTAATAAAAAATAATTTAGCTTTTGAAGCATTTAAGAAAATTATTCAGGCACAAGGAGGAAAAATAAAGGAAATTGAACCTTCAAATATATTTAAAGAAATAAAAAGTAATAAAAATGGAAAAATTAAATTTATTGATAATAAAAAAATAAATTTTTTGGCAAGAATTTTAGGTTGTCCGTCAGACAAATCAGCTGGTATTTATTTAAATAAAAAAATAAATGAAAAAGTGGAGAGAAATGAAACATATATAACTTTATATGCAGAAACAAAAGAAAAATTAGAGTATGGATATAAAATATTCAACGAGATTAAACCAATTATAATAAAATAAAAAAATTTTTAAATTTTGATTTATCTTATTAAAATGGTTGATAAAATTGAAATATTATTTAAAAAAAAGCCAATGTTGATATTAACAACTCTTCTTCTCGATGAAAAAGCTAGATATGGTACAGTTCTTGCAAAAAAAACAGATTGTACATATAGTCATACAGTAAAAATCTTGAATACATTAAATAAATTAAAGTTAATAGAATTTGAAAAAAGAGGGAGAATAAAACTTATAAAATTAACAAATAAAGGCAGACAAGTTGCTGAATATGTAAGAAAAATTGAAAGTTTAGTTAGTTAAACTCTTCCTTTATTTTCCCCTAAAGTTATACCACTAGCAATTATATGAGCTACTCTTAATGGTTCTGGCATTAAACCTCTTTTTATAGTTAGTTTTAATATTTCTTTAACTTTTTCTTCATCGATATTAAAAAATTGATAATAAATTTTTTTATTATTTATAATAAATGGTTTTGGTTTTCCTGCTTTTTCTATTAACTTAATTTTTTTTTCCTGATTTATTTTCTTTAAAGTTTTTTTTATCAAATTTAATCTAGGTTTTTTTCTACTTACTATTATAACAGGTAAAGAAGTTAATTTTGATAAAAGTTCTATATCAATAATATTAAATCCTGCTAGGGATATTCCATTTATCATTATTATTCCTATCTGCCCTTTATGCTTACTTTTATTTATAGCATTTGCTATCTTTTCTGTTGCATCATCTCCATCAACTTCTACATCAAAACTAATTAAACCATCAATGAATTTACCGCCTCTAAATATTACTCCTACAACTTTAGAATATTTTGATTTAAACTTTTCAAAATATCCATCATCTATTCCTACTATTCTAATTTCTTTTTTTATCATTTTATTTTAAAAAATATAAATTTAAAAAAGTATAAATACTTAAAAAATATTTTTTTCTTTAAATGAAAAGAGTATTATTTAATATAATAATTTTTGGTATTGTAAGTCTATTGATTGATTTAAGTAGTGAAACAATAAAACCAATACTACCTGCTTTTCTTATTTCTCTTGGTGCAAGTAGTTTTGTTATTGGTTTAGCTGGTGGTTTTATGGAAGCTGTTCCAAATTTACTTAAAGTATTTTCAGGTTATTTTTCTGATAAAATTCAAAAGTATAAACCTTTTATTTTTTTAGGCTATGGGATTTCAGCTTTGTTTAAATTTTTTCTAATATTTGCAAGAAGTTGGCAACAAGTAATTATATTTATAGCAATTGAGAGATGTGGAAAAGGAATAAGGGATCCTCCAAGAGATAAAATGATTGCAGAATATAGAGAAAGAGGTTATGGATTTGGAATTCATAGAACTTTTGATACTATTGGAGCAATTATGGGGAGTATTTTAGCATTTATTCTTATTATTATCGGAATCAGTTTAAGAAAAATAATATTAATAGCAAGTGCAATAGCATTTTTTTCTTTAATACCTTTATTGTTTGTAAAAGAAAAAAGAAAGAAAAGAATTAATATAAAATCAAATAAAGTAAAAATAAATAAAAAATTGAAGAAATTTTTTGTTGTTGCATCAATTTTTGCAATTTCTAATTTTAGTTATATGTTTTTTATTCTTAATGCAATGAAAATAATGAAAAATAGTTTAATTGTTCCAATTTTGCTTTATGTTTTATTTAATATTTTTTATGCATCATTTTCTATTCCATTTGGAAAACTTTCAGATAAAATTGGTAGAAAAAAAGTATTATTGATTGGTTATTTAATATTTTCTTTTATATGTCTTTTATTTGCATTTTTTAATTCTTTATTTTTATCTATTATAGTTTTTATTTTATATGGTATTTCTTTAGCTTCCATTGATGCTAATCAAAGGGCTTATGTTAGTGATCTTGCAGGAAAAAACAAAGCAACAGCTTTAGGAATTTTTTATACTTTAATTGGAGTATTAGCAATTATTGCTAATATTATTGCTGGTTTTTTATTTGAGATTAATAGTATGTTTACTTTTTTATATGGATTTTTTGTTAGTATAATTTCTTTTATTATTTTCTTATTTATAGAATAAAAATGGGCCCGACGGGATTCGAACCCGCGACACCTGGGTTAAAAGCCCAGTGCTCTACCTGGCTGAGCTACGGGCCCAAATAAAAATTAAAAAAGAAAATTATCTTTTAAACTTTTTCTTTAGATAATAATAAATCAAAATTAAACTTATAACCAAAACAACATTCATCCAACCCCACATAGGCATTTTTAATGTTGGTGGTTGTGGGCATGCAATAATTTTTTCATACCATGAGTTTCCATTACAATTTCCCCATCTACTTTCACAACATTGTGGATTGTTATATGTATAATTTATTATAATTGTTTCAGTTGTATTACAATCTCCTATAGTAGATATATATTCTTCACAATCTTGAGATGGAGGATGAGGAGTAGTGAAATTTTGTATACATACACTTCCATTCCATCCACAACCTAAATAAATAATATTGTTATCATAACCATATTTACCTAATCCACAAACATCTTGCCTACATGAATATTCTCCCTTATAATTACTACATCCTAATTGATTATTTGCTTCACTACAAGATTTACATGTATCCCATAAACATCCTGCATTTGTACAACTATATTCATCATCATATGAACACTCTCCTGGTTGTGGTTGTTTAACACATTTGTGGTTTAAGCATATATAGTTATCATCTCCATCTCCACATGTACATTGATTTTTATTTATACAATAATTCACCCATTTTCCACTTCCATTACAATATCTTGATTCTGGCTCTCTTGAACAATTCCAACTATAACATGGAGTAATGCCATCACATGTACAATCTTTTTGCAATATAGTAAATATTAAATTATCTATATCATATAAATTATCATTATCTATTACAATAGCAGTAACATTATATGAACCACTATAATTTAGATTAATCGTTGTATTTGGACATTTTGGAGAAGTAGAATTACATCTATAGATGTATGGATTAATCAAAGGATAGGTTAATATCCATGTAAAGTTTTTCCATCCATTATCGCTATATATACTTGCATTAAAATTCATTTTATATGGCAAATTTTCTAAGTAAGTTTTATTTTTTGGATGTAATATTTTAACCATTGGAGGCAAATTAGCACTACAATTAGCAATTAATATTTGTGTTGTAGTAAAATTATAATAATTTGATTTAGATAAATTAAGAATTATATTAACAAA
>JAWAZI010000015.1:0-6971 GCA_038817835.1 Candidatus Pacearchaeota archaeon
ACAAAAATTAGGAAAGACAAGAATCCATTCAAATAAACCTTTGAATTTGACTATTTACGATTATTATACAAAAGAGAAAATTGATTCAAATGAAAGTAGTAGCCTTTACTATTATTCTTACTATCCTTATGGAGCTGATGTTCTTGTAACTGATATATTTGATCTGAAAGTCGATGATGAAGAGAGTTCTTCACAAGTAATATTTTATGGCGTAGAATTAAAACCAATACCAGGAACAGTAATTTTTACTAAGGAAGATACATCGACAGGAAGGAAATATGAAATTAATTTATTATATCTTCCATATGAAAGGATAGATGCCTATTTATCATATAAAGGATTTAAATATAAGAATGAAAATAATTTATTTGTTGAAAAATGTGAAAGAAATAGATGTACTAAAGTTCCAGCAATCCAAGATAAAAATAAAAAACTATTTTATGTTTCTTCAACAAGCGCATCATCATTTATTGTTAAAGAAAAAAGTAAAAAGCCATTTTGGTTAATTTCAATAATTTTGCTTTTAGTTTTACTAATTATTATTTATATTTTCTTAAAATTGAACAAAAAATTAAAAAATAAAATTATCAATAACTATTAATTATGAAAAAAAAAGAGATATACATAGCAATATTAATACTTTTGATATTATTTTTTTTATTATTTTCATTATATGGAAAAATAGTTAGTAAAGCAATCTATATTATAAGAGAAAAAGAAGAAGTAGAAAAATCAGTTATAACCCATGGAGGGGAAGGGATTTTTGAAATTAATATCACAGCTCCAGAAACGATAGAAATGATACAAGGAGAAACAAAAGAAATATTTGTAAATGTAACAAATATTGGTTTACCAATAACAAAATTAAAGCTTAATATAGAAAAAATAAATGAGAGTTGGTACATGGTAAACCCTCCTCTTATAGATAAGTTAGATTCGAACCAAACCATTACTTTTGTTATTACATTTTTTATACCAAATGATGCTCTAGGAGAATATTTTGGCATATATAATTTTTCTTCAGTTCAAAAAAGTTTTGTTAAAAATTTTACTTTAATTATTAAAGAAAAAAAGAAAGAAGAATACAAAATAACTGAACAACTAGAAAAGCCACTACAACGAGGTAAGATGGATATAGCAATTATAATAGGAATAATTTTACTTATTTTGATTATCTTTTTATCTATTTTAATAAAAAAAATTAAAAAAAAGAAGACAAAACAATAAAATTAAGGCTAATAAAGAAATAATTAAGCTTAAAATTTCAATCCAACTTCTAACAAACTTTAGTTCTATGATATCTTTTCCATAGATAACCATAAAATTTGGTGAAGCTCTATAAATTTTTATTTCTTTATTATTACTAAAAGCATGCCAATTTGGAAAATAAGATATCTTTATTAATACAAAAACTTCTTTTGGTGAATCTACAAAAATTTTAATATAATCATTTTTCTTTTCTAAAATTTTTATTGAAGCATTTATACCATTAATATCATATTCTGGTAAGGGATAATCAGACTCAACAAGTATATAATTTATTAAATATCTATCACTCCACCACTTTTCAGTTTTTTCCTCGAAATCTTTTTTGTTTACTGGATGCAGATTGTTTACTATTTCAAATAAACTATTATTTACTTTCAATAAATAAAATTTCGAAATATTTTCATTCAAACCAACATCAACTTCATATATTTCATTAGGATTAATAATTTTCAATTTTTCTTGATAAGTCCAATTGTCTAAAAATAGAAAACTTATACCAAGATATTTTATATGATAAGGAAGCAGAAATATAATTTCAGATTCATTTATATAATAATTAGGAACTCCCCAAGTGAAAGCATTACGATTAAGTTCTTTCTTTAAGCTATTTATAGCTCTACTATTAAATGATGATTCAACAAATAATCCATCAACCATTGCTATATTATTCAAGAGAAAATAATTGGCTATTGCATGTTGAGATCTAGTTGGATGGATAGTAGATATTACAATTCCATACCCATTTTCTTTTTCTACTAATTTTTTAATAATTGGCATATTTAAAGTTGAGATAACATCATTCATACTCAAAGCACCAGTAAAAATTATAACTAATCCAATACATAATAAAGTTAAAAAGATACAAATAAATTTATGATATTTTTTAAAAGGGGTAATAATAAAAAATCGTGATAGTAATATACCAAATAAAAAATAATTAATGCTATGAAACCTAAAGAAATGTAAGGTTAGATTCATAAATGAACCAAATATTGTCAAAACTAAAAATATTATAGCTAATAAAATAAAAAGGAAACTTTTTTTATCATTTTTTATAGTTATTATTATGATGCTAACTATCATTAAAGATAATAAAAATGGATGAAGTGGTGGCATTCCACCAGGAATATTTAAAGCTTTTGTAAAAGCCATAAACTTAAAAAATGGAATAGCCCAAAACGCAATTAAGGAAAAAATAAACATACACATTACGATAAAATTTATGAGTTGTTTTTTTGTTTTAATATTTAATATTGCAAAAATAAGCAAAAAAATTAAAATTATTATTATCATAAATATATTACTCAAAAGTGCCATACTTGCTAATAAAGCTGCCAACAAGTTTCTTTTCTTATTCAAAAATTGTAAATCTAAAACAGTTAAAAAACAAAAAAATAAAAAAAAGCCAAACTGGTAAGTAACTAAACCAACATGTAAAGTACTATAAAAGTCTCCCCCAATATCCCCCTTCATTATTGGAAAAAATAAATAAATGAATAATGTTGCAAGTATCGCTTCATCCTCATCAAATTTTAAATTTCTTAAAGCCAAATAAATAACAATTGGAAGAAGTATTAAAGATAAACTAACCATAAGTTTAAATGCAATTTCTAATGGCATAATAAATCCTAAAGAAGCTACAATCCAATGAAATAGGGGAGGATAAAAATAGTTTTGAGGATATCCTGTTAACGAAAGATTGTTCCACCCACTGAAAGAAGGCCATAGATATTTTTTAATAAAATAAGAAGAAAAGAAATGTCCATGCATATCCCAACTTAGTTGAGTAGACCAAAAATATATACATGGCAGGATAGTTATCAATGTTAATAATGCTAATACTATTATTGTTAGTTTTTTCATTGAACTTTAATTAAATTTTAATTTTATAATTTTTGTTATGGTTTTTTATTTACAAATAAGTACTTGTCCTATTCCACCAACGTTTATTATATTTATAATTTCAATATCAATTTTCCAACTTCCATTAGTAAAATTAAAATAAAAAATATGTGGATTAAGTGGATCATGCATTTCTCCAATAAGATTATTATTTATTTTTATAGATCCATAGTCATCAGCATAAAATAAGACAATTTTATTATATTTTTCTTCTAGCATAGTAATATTTGAATAAACTATTCTATCTTCTTGATCAAAAATTGGTAAAGAAATTGTTTTATTATTAACTTTCCATTCTTTAATCTCAATACAATTTTCAGGAATTTGCAAATATAGCTTTTGAGAATAAATTGAACTTGGTAATTTAAAATTTGTAATATTTATATAAAAATAAAAAACAAAAAGAGAGATTATTAATAAAATAAAAAAAATTCTTAAATTTAATCTAAAATTTTTTGAATGTATTATTATTTTTTCAAAACCTTTTATGCTGATAATACTTAAAAAAGGAAAAATAATAGCCCAATGTCTTTCAAACATCATAAATCCACCAAAAGAAATTAGAATAATAAAACAAACTAAGCAAAACAAAATAATTTTTTTCATTAATTTAATTTTTTCTTTGAATGCTATATAAATACCAAATAATAAAAATGGTAAAAATGGTAACCAATATTTGAGAATAAAGTTAAAAGGAGTAATTATTCTAAAATAGCTTCCAATTTGTTTTTCAAACAAAAATTTGAACCCACCAAGTAATAGCCATGGCATTAAAATAAGAAAAGCAAGAAAAAAAGAAATAAAATGATGGAACTTAAAATCATTTTTTATTAAAATATAAATCAAAAAAAATGCTGCAACAAAAAATCCAGTAATTCGAGCTTCTAAAGTTAAACCAAGAACTAATCCAAAAATTATCCATGGAAAAATATTATTTTTATTTTCTATTTTGTCAAAAATTATAAAACATGCAAGCATAAAAACAAAAAATAAAATTTCAGTATAAATACTCACAGCTAGTGACATTATTAAACCATTAAATGCAAAAATAATCATAGCTATATAAGAAAATAAATAATTATCGAAAAAATTTTTCGAATAAATAAAAAATAAAATCAATGCTATGATAAATAAAAATAAATTTACTAACCTAAATAAAAAAGTAGAATTAGAGCCAACAAAAATAGAAAGAAAAGATGGATAAAGCAGTGGTTGAGTATTTTGAAAATTTACAAATTTTCCTTCTCTAATTTTTGCTGCTTGGTCAAAATAAAATGCCTCATCCCCAAACAAAATTTGTTTAGGAATTTTTAAGGTAATTATTAAATTAATTAAAAAAATTACAGCTAAAACAAAAATTAAAAATAGATATTGTTTATTCAATTTTTTCAACATTTTTTAAATACTTTTAGTTAATAGAATACAACCAATAACAATTAAAATTATTCCAGTCCATCTTATTAAAGTAATATTTTCTTTGAAAATTATGAATGAAAGTATTGCAACAATTATATAACCAATACTTAATAGTGGATAGGCAAAAGAGAGTTCAAGCTTAGATAGTGCTACTAGCCATAAAAACATAGAGAAGGCGTAAAGTAAAATTCCTAAAAATATAAACGGTTGAAAAATTATATTGAAAAATTTGGAAAAAAACATATCTCTTGGAGAAATTAAACCAATCTGAAAAAGACCATATTTTAATGATATCTGTCCTAAACTTCCCAATATTATGCAAACAGCAACTACAATTAGTGGATGCATTTTCATCATTTAAACTATTTTTATTATTATATTTCTTTAAATTTTAAATTTTAATTTTTTAAATTTTTAATTTTATTATTGTTTATATTATTTTCGATATTATTTTTTTAAAGTTGAAATTCGTAGCTTTAGCAAATCATAAAACATTTGTGGTATAGCTTTTCTTAGTTTTAATACATTTTCTCTAAAATTATACTCAATTGGTACTTCATAAATTTTTAGTTTTGCTTTGCTTGCTTTCCATAGCAGCTCTGTATCCCACACATACCTTTTTTGTTTTGGGTAACCAATTTTCTTAAAAACTTTTTTATTTATTAATTTTAACCCACTTTGCGTATCTTTAAATTTTAGATTAAAAAATAGTCTTAACAATATTTTATAGCCAATTGATGCTATTTTTCTTTTTAATGGAAGTTTTGGCTTTTTTATATATCGTGATCCGATGATTATATCATACTTATTACAATATTTTACAGCATCTTCAAGAAAAGAAATAGGATAAGATAAATCATCATCTATCATCAATACAAAATTATTTTTTGCTGCTTTTATTCCATTATTTAATGCATTTCCTTTGCCTTTCTCGTATAAAAAAATCGCTTTAACTTTTTTGTTTTTGTTTACAATCTTTTTTATTATATCAAAAGTATTATCATTACTATACTGGGGAACTAAAATTATTTCGTAATTTTTTATCCCAATTTTCTTTTTATTTTTTTCCAAGTAATTATAAATATGATTTACTGTTTTTTGGATAAATTTTTCAGAGTTGATTGTAGGAATAACTATTGAAATATTAATCATAAAATATTATTAAGAAAAAATATTTTTTAAATTTAATGTTAATCTAACTTCTTTTTTTGTTAGCCACTTATAGTGATCTATTCATCTATGTCTAGAGGCTTATGCACATTAATCTTTAAAAATTTCTTTCCTGTTCTTTTACAATAATCTTCTAGCATTTTAATACTTCTTCTAACTGCTTCTTCTTTGTATTCATCACTTGTTCCAATTCCTTTTTCGTATCTTTTAATTGCAAGTTTTGCTTCTTCCCTTAGCCCTTCAATATTTAATGCTAGTTCATGGGTATAAACAGGTCTCCCAAGTAATTTTTCTAAACCTTCATGAAATAGCGAGAAATCTACTAGTAAAACATCTTCAAAAAGTTGATAGTATGCAATTGTAGCAAGATCTGTTGACTCCCACCAATGATTGTTTCCATAGCGTTTCATTGCAGTTATCAACCTATCAATATTTTCCTTAGACAACTTTCCATATCTTGCCCTTATATAACTCTCATTTATTTCTCTCATATTATATTTTATCACAAAGCCCTTTATAAAGTTTACCACCTATTACTATTCTTAAGTTAAAAAATTTCTAATTACCAACTTTTAACTAATTTTTCCTATTTGCATTCAAGCTTAATAATAAAAATTTTTAAAAATAATAGAAACTTTAATAAATATAATGAAAAAAGAGGTTATAGGCAAAGTAAAAAAATCTAAAGTTTTGTCAATAATTTTGGTTTTATCATTCTTTCTATTTACCATTTTGCTTTTTCCTTATATTTCGTTTGGAGATGTTAAAGTTGGCGAGGTAAGTGAAAAAAATGGTTTAGTAATACAAACATATAATGTTAGTATAAAAGTAAAAAATCATGTCGGATTAGAAGATGCAGTAATTATATATGAAAAAGCAAATACAATTTATGAACAGCCAAATAATGAAACAATAAAGCTAAAGAAAGGCAAGTATAATGTAAAAATAATTCCGGCTAGTTCTCCAATAAAAGAAATAAAATTTGATGTTGATATAGACAATGATTTTGAAGGAGCCATTGCAATTGATGATGTGCCAGAAACAACTGGCCCTGCTGACTCTGTAGAAGTTTATGCAATTGACCCAACAGCGCTGAATTTTACAGAAGCTCTTGTGACAGCAACAGCGAAAGGTACAGAACTTTACAAATGCAAGGAATGGGATTTCACAGAGCGAAAATGCAATGGCGAGTGGATTTACTTGATGAACATTGT
>JAWAZI010000016.1:0-6149 GCA_038817835.1 Candidatus Pacearchaeota archaeon
TTTGGCTCTCTTTACATGAGACTTTGAAGTTACGATAGCCAGCCTCTTTCCGCTATACTTTTCTGCTGTAGTATAAGCATTTTCTTCTGTTGTTCTAGCATAGATAATATCAATGTCGGGAATTTTTTCAAGCTCTTCTTTGAAACACTCTAAACTTGGATCATTCCGCCAATCTCCTTCAAAACCATTTAATACTAATTTTGCTAGTCTGCCTTGCTTATGAAACAACTCCAACGCTTTTTTTATTCTTAAAAAAGTTGTTTCTTCATCTGGACCACTTAAAACAACAATTGCATCGTACATAATATTATATCAAATTGGCCATTTAAAAATTTTACCATTTTAGAATGACATAAAAAATGCAGAATCTTCTCGTTATAACTACAGATTGTAATGCAACTCACTTGAAAGGTATTTTAATTTAGTTAGTTCAACAACTTTTATAAAGAAAACGAATGCAAGAATCGGACAAACCACATCTTTTGGTGTAGGAAATTTTTTAATCGAATTAAATTAAACTTTGAAGCATCCATCTACTTTTCACATAACACGACAAAGCAATGAGCAAAAGTTTTGAGAAACTTTCCGAGCATCATCTTTACTTTTAATGGCAAAAATTTTGCAGATATTAAATCTCCTTCGAATTTAATTATTTTAAAGTTATGTTCAAGCAATTGCTTTTTTAAATCACTATATGTATAGCATCTAACATGCCCGGCGTCTATTCCTAAACGCAATCTATTTTCACAATATTGTGGTTGTCTGCCTAGTAAGAGCCTCATTCTATTGGTCCAAGAAGCAAGATTTGGAGTTGTTAAAAGCAGTTTCCCTCCTTTTTTCAAAATACGATATATCTCTGAAAGAAAAAAGTCAGTATCCACAATATGTTCAATAATTTCTCCTGCAATGACGAAATCTACACTTTCGTCTTTAAAAAAAGGCAATCCATCCTCAACATTAGCTATAATATCTGGCTTTCCTGTTATGTCAACACCTATATAATTTTTCCTTCCTAAAAATTTTTTAAGATAATTATTAACACAACCAAGATCTACTATAACGTCGTCTTCTTTAGAATATTTCTTAATGAGTTCTATCTCTTTTTTGATGCGTGCTGTTCCTATTAAGTTAATTTTCTCATTTATTTTTATATGCTCCTCTTTTTTTGCATAATCTGAAAGTTTCATTTTCTCAAGTTTGAAAATTGTTTTATTTTCTTTTTTTTGCATTGTTGTATTTCTATACTTATAAATATTTATAATCTATTATAAATTTCAACAATTTTTTTGGCATTCTTTTCTGAAAAATGTTTTTCTGCGAATTTTCTAGGATTTTCACCTTTTTTTGGTCTTGGGCAAGGCACATTTTTATTTGCTATTACTTTTGCACCGCATGCCAAAGCTTCCATACAGCATCTATTGAACCCTTCTCTTGAATATTTTACCGGAAGATAAACATACTCCACTTTGTTGTACCATCTTATGAGACTCTTTTCATCTAAGAAACCCAAATACTTTAAATTTTTCTGATTTTGGTCTATTAATTTTTGAAGCGGTCCATCACCAGCTACAAAATATTTTCTTTCCGGATGTTTTTTAGATTCTTCTATAAAAGTAGGAAATCCTTTAATTTCATCTAAATAACCAACAAATAAATAGCTGTTTTTTATTTTTTTGATTTTTAATGGTTTGTATTTATTAAGGTCAAGCCACTGGGTTATAATCGTAATTTTACTTTTTGGGATATGAGAGTAGAGTGGAGCAGCCACATTTCGACTTACACAGATTATATGATCTGCAAATCTAAGTATTTTTCTCAAAAAGAACCTCTTTACATTTCCTTTTAATAAATAAACATTATGCAAGGTAACAATTTTTTTACTTTTTGTTAATAAATTGGTTAGTAAAATTTTAACAAATGAAATAGGATCTTGAGCATCAATAATATCATATTTATTTCTTATTGCAAGAAGCTGTTTAATAGATGGGGCTTCCAAGACATTGATATTGCAGACTCTCTTAAGATCTTTGACATATTTTTCTATACCTCTGTTTACTTTGAGCCGGGTACTAGTTACGACAAGGACTTTTTTCTTCATTAAGTACATATTATTTTTAGTGGGTGAACTTTTTTAAAGTTTTTTTTATTAGAGATATTATGATAAAAATTTCAGCTTGCCTTGTAGTTCATAATGAAGAGAAATTAATTAAAAGATGTTTAGATAGCATAAAAAATGTTGTCGATGAAATAATATTAGTCCATGATGGTTCTTGTAGTGATAATACTTTAAATATAGCAAGAAAATATACAAATAAAATTTTTGTCAGACCATATATAGGAATCGCAGAACCGCATAGAGTTTTTACTTATAAAAAAGCGAAAGGCGAGTGGATATTGAAGATCGATGCTGATGAATTTTTATCTAAACAAGCACAAAAAAAAATTAGAAAGTTAATTCAATCTGAAGATATTGACGGATATTTTTTTGTATGGAGATTATGGGATGGGAAAAAATATTTGACAAAAAACTGGCCACATAAGCTTTGTCTTTTCAGAAAAAATAAAATGAGTTTCTTTGGTTTTCCACAGTATACAGAAACAGTTGAAGGAAAAACTAAAAAAATAGACTTAGAATTAGAGCATAAACCTTTATACAACAATTATACTTTTTATACCTTCAAGAAAAAGTGGTTACGTTGGGCCAGCATACAAGCAGAATATACTCTTAAAGATTTTAAAAAAATTCCTGCTTTTGGAAAAAATCCTAAAGTAAAATTTATGACAATACTAAAAAGAAAATTTCCTCTTTTTGTAATTTTCTTTGTATTTCCTTTATCTTTTTTAAAACAATTTTTTTTAGATTCTTTTTGGAGAGCTGGATATGTAGGTTTTAAAATTTCTTTAATACATGGGTTATACCAATTTTTTGTTTGCTTTTATATACTTAAATTAAAAATGATTAAAAAATGAAAATTTTGTTTGTTGGATTAACCCCGCCAGAAGAAGGAGGAGTAGAACGATGTATATACGAACTCTCATCAAGGATTAAAGATAGTCATGTTTTAACTCAGAGAAGCAGTATTTGTAAGAATAAAATTTCGTTTCCATTATTCTCTATAAAAAGCATATTGTTTAAAAATATTTTGCTTTTTTTGTTTTTTCTTCTTTATTTGCCGAAAATAATGATCAAGAAAAAATTTGATATAGTCCATATACACAATCATTTTTTATTTTTTTTCATTATTCCTTTAAAATTAAGAGGATATAAAGTTGTTTTGACAATACATGGCTTGAAGGGTTTTAAATTTTATGATAACAAGCTTCTTTGGTTTTTTATAAAAAATATGATTCGTCTTGCAAATGGAGTAATATGCATCACACCAAGAATAAAAAAAGTCATAGAAAGTATAAACGTTAATTCTATTTATATTCCAAACGGAGTAAACTTAAAGTTATATCCTAGAAGGAAGAGGAGGAAAGAAAATGAAATACTTTTCTTAGGAAGAATTCATAAGCAAAAAGGGTTAGTCTATCTCTTAGAAGCTTTTATGAAAATAAAAAATAAAATCCCAACTTTTAAATTACGAATTGTAGGTAAGATAAACGATTACGCATATAAATTAAAAGAAAGATTTTGTGATAAGCAAATTATTTGGGAAGGTTTTATATTGGATGATAAGAAGAAAATAGAACTATTAACATCATGTTATTGTATTGTACTCCCTAGTTTATGGGAAGGCTTTCCTCTGACTCTATTAGAGGCTCTGGCTAGCGGGAGGCCCGTAATTGTTTCTTCTCTTCCTCAAATAAAAGAAATTTTAAATGAAGGAGAAGTAATATTTGTTAAGCCTCGCTCATCTAAAGATATAGCAAAAAAGATTTTATTATTAGTAAAAAACAAAAAACTAGCGGAAGAGATTGGAATAAAAGGTAAAGAAAAGTCAAAAATTTTTAGTTGGGAAAGAATAGCAGAAGAACATATAAAATTTTATCAAAAGCTATTAAAATGAAAATCTCTATTATAGTTCCATCTTGTGGAAGGCCGAAAATTTTAGAAAATTGCTTAAAATCTCTTAAAAAAATAGAGCCAATAGAAGAAACAATCGAAACAATTGCAGTAATAAATGACGATAATCCAGCAAATATCAATCAGTATACAAAAATCATTAATAAGTATAGAAAAGATCTGAATATAAAATCTCTAATTTTTCAAAAACGAATTGGAAGCGTAAGAGCAAGAAATGAAGGAATTAAAAAAGCGGAAGGAAAATTAATTTTCTTTTTTGACGATGATATCAAAATTTTACCCGATTATTTTAAAAAAATTCTTCCTTTATTTAAAGGAAAAGTAGGGGCAGTTGGTGGCGCTGAAATAAAGAAAAAATCAAGCATATTACATAATATTTGGTTTTCCATAAGAAAAATAAGGAGTATAACAAACGATGGAGACGTTGTTTCAAATTTCTTTTACGACCCTCAATCAAAAGAGGTTTTTGAAGTAGATCATCTTCATGGTTCAAACTTTGGGATTAAGCGAGAAGTTTTAAAAAAAGTCAAGGGTTTTGACAAGAACTTTTACGGCGTGTATAGGGACGAGACTGATTTTATATACAGAATTCGAAAGGCTGGCTACAAAATATTGTTTTTACCATCAACAGGAGTTATCCACAAACAGACGGTTAAAGGAGGAAACGTTCCCCCTAAGGAAAAGAAGAAATGGGCCTATTGGTATCATCGAAATAATTCTTATTTTTTCTTCAAAAATGTTTACACAGGAAATTTTTTTTATTTCCTGTTATTTTTATTTAGAGAATTTTTTTATAGTATATTGAAAGCTATAGTTTATAGAAATGCTTACTTTATCATTCAATATCCGAAAATTATCGAAGGATACCAACTCGCTAAAAATCGAAAATTTAAGAAAAAATGATAACAATAGCCATAACTGCTTTTAAAGAAGAAAGGACAATTGGTAGGGCAATAAAAGCAATTCTTAATCAGAAAATTAAAGAAAAGTACGAATTACTTATAGTTGCTCCAGATATAGAAACATTAAATGCCGCAAAGAAATATCGAGAAAAGCATTCTCAAATAAAATTAATAAAGGATGCTGGCGAGGGGAAGCCTGCAGCATTAAATTTAATATTCAAAAAAGCGAGAGGGCGTATTCTTGTTTTAACTGATGGAGATGTTTTTGTTGGAAAAAATGCAATCTCCGAACTTTTAAATGGGTTTACCAGCCCAAAAGTTGGTGCAGTAAGTGGTAGGGTAATTTCTCTAAATTCAAGAGATAATATGCTTGGTTACTGGTCCCATCTTCTTGTTGATGCGGCACATAAAGAAAGAATGAAGAGAATGAAAAGAAAACAATTTTTAGAGTGTTCTGGCTATCTATACGCTATTCGAAATGTTGTTAAGAAAATTCCTAAAGAAGCCCTCTCTGAAGATGCTCTTATATCTCATATAATCGCAAAAAAAGGTTATCTTATTAATTATGCTCCAAAAGCTTGCGTTTATGTAAAATTCCCAACAACTTTTACTGATTGGATAAAACAAAAAAAACGTTCTGCGGGGGGCTATCTTCAAATTAGGAGATTAATAAAAGGCAAAGAAAATCAAATGAGAACTTTTTTAAAAGAGGCAATTCATTTTTGGTTTCCATTTAAATATGCCAAGAATCTTAAAGAAACCTTCTGGAGTTTAATTTTGCTGTTTGCTCGTGCTTATCTCTGGATTTTAATTTTCATAGACGTTAAGATCAAAAGAAAAAAATTAAAACAGATATGGCTAAGAGTAGAAACAACTAAATAATTCTTCGAGTGGGGTCTTGGATAAATATTCAAAGAAAAATTATTAAGCCAATTATTACTAAAGCGATTTCGAGAGCGCATAAAGCTAGAACGACTTCGTGTTCGTAAACTTTATGACTCGGTTTAATTTTTTTTATGAATTTAAGGAAAAAGTGTGTCAAACTTCTAATTTCTTTGCTCGGCGGCTCTAAAGAATTATCTTTTTGAGGCAAGCCAAAATTTTCTGCCTTGAAATTACTTCTTGCTTTTAAGATTCCTTCTGCAATGTATGGAGTAAAAATCAGCAATGCAAACTTTTCCATATTGCCGAGTATGGCAAAGCATGCAATTAAAGCGCCC
>JAWAZI010000017.1:0-6127 GCA_038817835.1 Candidatus Pacearchaeota archaeon
AATTTCTCTTTTTTCCCAGGCTTTTTTATGTTCTAATTTTGAGACATCAAAGAAAAATTTTAGACCATTTATTTCTATTTTAAGGTTATTGAAAATTCTGTCTGTTTTCACATAGTAAAGCATATGAGTTTTCCAGAATAAAGTTACATCTTCTTTATCTGTATAAACTCTCTCATAAATTCTTTCTGAAAAAGGTGTACTAACAAAATAGACTGAACCACTTTTGCTAAAATATCTTTTGAAAAAACTATAAAGTTTATCAAAAAGTTCTTCTCTAAATTCTGGAAACTCCTTAGTTTTTTCTTCAATTTCTTTTTTCAACAAAACAAAAATTTTGTCAAAATATTTTGACTTAATCTTCATTAAGTTAATGTAGCCAGAAACTCCTTCTATTTTTTCTCCTATGAAAATGTCTTTAAGAGAGTTGTAAAATCTACTTTCTGAATTTTTATGTATCATTTTCATTCACCTTTAGACATTTCTTTAGTAGCTTCTTCAGGGCTTATTAACTTGTATAAACTCTTTCTTGAGTCTTTAGGGTGGAGTCTTACTTCTAAACAATCTCTTTGTTTCATTTCAGATAAAATAATACTTACCATCTTATCTTTATTTAATGTTTTGGAAGCCTCTTCATGATTAAATTCTTTATTTTTAAACTTAGTCCAGAGTTTCTAATACGCTTTCATTATCCACCTAGGTAAAGGTTCTACCATTTTACATCACCTATGTTTATAACATAATTAATAGTTTAAAAGTTTATAAATTTATCAACTTCAACGCAAGAGCTAATCAAAATATAGCAGCACCTATAATGGGCAGATATACACTACAAACACTAGGTTTAATCTTGCATATTTGTTGTGAGATTATTATAGCAAATCCAATCAAAACTATTCAGATAATTAATGTTGAAACCCATTCTTTAATTTTCATCTTACTTAACTCATTTAAATAAACTTACCAAATATTTAAATTCAATTTATGTTAGATATATTTATGGAAAATAAAATTTTCGATTACTTAAAAAATTATTATGAAATTTTATCATTAAAAAGATATCCTAGGTTCAAAGAACTAAAAGAAGAAAAAATAAATGAATGTTATAAAATTTTAGAATCTTGTCAACTTTGTGAATGGAAATGTAAAGTTAATAGATATGAAAATTTTGGGAGATGCATGATAAAAAATGAAATGTTGATAAGTAGTTATTTTTCTCACTATGGAGAAGAATTTTTCTTTATTCCAAGTTTCACTATTTTTTTCTTTAGTTGTAATTTTGGTTGTGTTTTCTGTCAAAATTATGGAATAAGTCACAGGCTAGAGATTCCTTTAGTAATTAAGCCTAAAGAATTAGCAAATATTATTAATATAAATGCAAAAGAATGTAAAAATATAAATTTAGTTGGTGGAGAACCTACCCCACAATTACCTTTTATATTAGAAACATTAAAAAATGTTAAAATAAATAAGCCAATAATATGGAATTCAAATTTTTATTTTTCTCTGAAAGCTTTCAATTTTATTAAAGATATAACAGATGTTTATTTACCTGATTTTAAATATGGTAATGATGAATGTGCATTCAGATTGAGTAAAGTTAAAAATTATACAAAAATAATTAAAAGAAATTTATTACTTGCAAAAAAAGATAAAAAGGCTGATATAGTAATAAGACATTTGGTTTTACCAGGCCATATTGATTGTTGTAGTAAACCAATAATAGATTTTATTGCAAAAAATTTGAAAGAAAAAGCAATTATAAATATTATGGCTCAATATATACCATATTTTAAAGCATATAAATTTAAAGAAATATCTAAACCACTAACTAAAAAAGAATTTAATGAAGTTATAGATTATGCAATTCAAAAAGAAATTTGTTTTATAACTTAATTTTTTATTATAAATTCTTTAAAAATTCGATTCCTGCTTTTCTTAATCCTCTTTTATAGTTTACTAATTTAAAAGCTTTATATGCTTTATATAAGTACTCGTTATCTTTTGTTTTATTAAACAATTTAATATATCCATATCCAACTTTTATTAATCCTTTTTTATATTTTATTAATTCATAAGCTTCAAATGCTTTATTTAAATAATAATATTTTATAGGATATTTTATTTTTCCAAAATATTCAAAATATTTATCTCCTACTTTAATTATTCCTTCCTCATAATTAGCTTTTTTATAAGCTTCAAATGCTTTATCTATATATCCTTTCTCAAAATATTTATCTCCTACTTTAATTATTCCATTCTTATAATTAGCTTTTTTATAAGCCTCTAGTGCATAATCTAATAAATATTTTTCAAGAAATTTATCTCCTATATAAATCCAATCTTCTTGGGAAAGTTTTTTATTAGCTACTTCATAAGCTTTTAATGCTCCTTCCAACCATCCTCTCTCAATAAATTTATCTCCTACTTTAATTATTCCACTCTTATAATTAATTTCTCTATAAACTTCTAATGCTTTATTTAACCATCCCTTTTCTATATATTTTTCCCCTATTTTAATTATTCCTTCTATATTTCCAACTTTTTTATAAGCTTCTAATGCTTCCTCAAATTTCTTCATTTTTAAACAATAATCTCCTAATATTTTATAAAGAAATTTTTTCTCTTGATTCGAATTTACTTTCTTAATTATTTTCTCCAAATATGAATATCTTCCTTCATCTGTTTTTAGAAATTTTAAATTTTTAAAAATTTTCTCTAAAATTATATTTTCGTCTCTCATAATAATTATAAAATAGTAACACTATAAAAATTTTTATTCTGATAATTTTTCTATTACTTGCATCCATCCATTAATTATATTTTCATTATTATAACCTCCCCCTCCCAAAGCTAAAATATTTGTTTTCCATTTTTTTGCATAATTAAGCAAAAACTCTGAAGCAATTCCATGTGCTTTAGTAAATGATAAATTACCAAGACTATCTCCTAACATACTATCAACTCCCATTTGTGCTATTATAAATTCTGCTTTAAATTTATTAAGAAATTCTTTAACTTTATCAAGATTTTTTATAAATATTTTATCATCAGATCTAGGTTGAAGAGGGATATTTAACTTTGTTCCTCTAGCTTTTCCTTTTCCATTTTCGTAACTATATCCTGTTCCTGGGTAAAGTGGCATTTGATGAAAATCTACAATAAATAAATTTGGATCGCTCTCAAAGGAATAATAAACACCATCTCCATGATGTGCATCAATATCAAAATAAAGTATTTTCTCTATACTATAATTTTTTCTTAAATAATTTATAGCTATACCAACATCATTAAAAATACAAAAACCTGCTGCTCTATCAGGATAAGCATGATGCAATCCTGCAATTGGAACAAATGCATTATCTTTTCTTTTTATCATCTTATCTATGGCATTAAGAACAGCTCCAACAACGTAACAACTTGCTTCATAACATCCTGGAAATGTGGGAGTATCTCCATAATCTAAATATCCATAACCATCTTTCGATTTTATTTTTACAAAGTTAATATATCCAAGAGTATGAAATAAAAGAATTTCATCGTCACTTGCCTTTCTAGCATTTATTATCTCAACATTTTTTATCTTTTCTCTATATTCATTAAAAGCATTCACAAAATTATTATATCTTCTATTATTAAAAGGATGATCTGAAAAAGAATAAAGTTTTAATTTATCATCTAATACAACAAGCATGATTAAATATAATTTTATATCTATAAAAAATTTATTTATGCGCCCCCGGTGGGATTTGAACCCACAACCCCTAGCTTAGGAGGCTAGTGCTCTATCCAGATTGAGCTACGGGGGCTATTATGCGGGGAGGAGGATTCGAACCTCCGAAGGCACTAAGCCACGCGGTCCTTAGCCGCGCCCGTTCGACCACTCCGGCATCCCCGCAGTTTTAATATTTATTATTATTCTAACTTATAAATATTTTTTAGAAAAATTCAAGAATAAACAATTAAGAAATCTCTTTCTAATTAATTTAAAATAAAAAATTAAATTAATATATTAGTTTCTTCGATTTGTTTTGAATGCTGATCTAAAGCTCCTTTCTCTAAGCAATCCCAACAAGTATGAATAGTTCCGTCTGGCTCTTTTACAATACCTTTTCCTTTACATTTAGGACAATTCTTATCTGCCATATATTATTTAAAAAAATGTTTTTTTAAATCTTTGTTTTTACTAATTAGATAAAATTTTATCTTGATATCCCTTTTATTTTCCAATCATAACCATTGGTTCTTAAATTATATTCAATTTGTTTTAATTTTTTCTCTAAATCTATTTCCTCTTCCCTTCTCCAAAAAATAAAAATTATAGTTAATAATAATAAGATAAATATAAATAATAACCAATACCAACAAATAAATTTACATCCTTCCTTACAGGTTTTTTCTTCTTTAAAACTAACACACTCAAAATTTGTTTCTTTATTACAAATATAACATTCTCTAGTTTTTTTATTGTTTATACATTTACTCCACTCTCCACATTCTGGACATTTACATTCAATAATTTCAATTCTTATTGTTGCTTTTTTTGTTAAATAATCTATTTCCTCTAAAATAACTTTTATATCTTCAATGTTATCATTAGTAATATCAAAAAACCTTGGCTCTTTTAATTTTAATATAGTATTTATAGGAGAACTATAAATTGTTATATCAACATTATCTTTATTTATTTTATTAATTATAATTTTATGAGTTTCTCCATTATAAACAAAATAAATACTTTCTGACTCTCTGACATTATAGCATATTCCAATAATATCTCCAATATCACAAACTATTTTTTCTTTCTTCTCCATTTTACTTTCCTCGCTAATATTTTGTTTTGTTATATTTTCCATTGTAATATTTTGATTAGTTTCATTTGTTTCATTTATTTCAAATTCCCCCCCAGTATCGGATTTTCCATAAGTTGTAAAATTGAATATGCCTTTTGTATTACAATTTCCTGTAAAATCGCAACTTGTTATGTTGAAATAATAAAGTGTCTTTAATTTTAAGTTCGTTATTAAAATAGAATGATTTAATACAAATGTTGAATTACTTATTAAATTTCCTAATGATATATTTATACCATAATTAATACTTGAATTTGCATATTCATTTGTTTCCCATTTTATTATAGCGCTTGATCTTGTTATATTTGTAACCTCAACATTCTCTATTATTGGTGGTGTTATATCAAAAGTTATATTTCTCTCTCCAGCAATAGCAATATTTCCAGCTGAATCATTCACATAAACATTATAAATATGATTTCCTTCAACATCAGTTTTATTAATATAACAATAAACATTATTATTATCTAATTCAACTTTTGACATCGTTTCATTAGCTCCATCCCAATTAAGTATACATGCATTAATACCATTCTCATCATAAGCTGTAACATTAATAAAAGTCCATAATCTTGAAACATAGGCATTATCTATATCTGTTGGAAAAACATAGCTTATAATTGGTGAATCTAAATCTATAGTGAATGTTCTATTCTCAACAAAACTTTCATTACAATTTCCTAAAGAATCACAAGCACTACAGCTCCATAAATAACTACCTTCAACAAATGTTTTTGTAAATGTTGTTGAATTGCTATAACCAGTTAATGGTTTAGTTTCATTTGCTTGCCATCCTGTTGCATTGTGCCATAATGTTATATTTGCAAGATCTATACTATCATAAGCAGAACAGTTAAAAGTAATAATCGTATTTCCTGTAACTAAGCCATTATTTGGATAGTTTAAAATAATATTTGGTGCAGTTGTATCTAGAGTTATGTTTCTTATTTCAGTTTGGTTTACATTGCTATAGCTGTCATTACAAAATGCATAGAAAGTATAAATACCATCATTTAAGCCTGTTTTATTTTCCCAGTAAATATCACCATCATTATTATCCAAACTTTCATTATTGCCATTCCAATTAAGAATTACATTATCTTTATTTATGTCTGAACAAGTTATATTTATAAATATCCAATTTTTTCTATAAGTTCCATTTTCATCTGTGTTTTGATTAAAGTAAATGCTTGGGGCAATTGTATCATTAATTGTAAAGTACCTTGTCTCAGAAACATTGCTTAGCTCTCCATCTGTGCAGTTAATGCTCCAATTAT
>JAWAZI010000018.1:0-5473 GCA_038817835.1 Candidatus Pacearchaeota archaeon
AAAAAACTTGTGTTATATGGTGATGATAGAGAGTTTTCTTTTAGAGCAAAAAAATATGGGTTTAGATGTTATGTTTGTAGTTCTGCACTATTATATCATCCTATTTACCGTATAGCTTATTTCAAAATTTTTAATAAAACACTTTTTTTTTATGAACCAAATGTTAAAAGAGAAAGGATGTACTATCATACACGAAATGCTATTTATTTAATGATAAGATATTATTACGAATTCTCTGTCAAAGATATTTACTATTTTTTAATAAATACTCTAGTAGTTAGTATAATTAATTTTTTAAATTTTAGATTTAGTTTATTATTTTTAATCTTCAAATCTATATTTGATGGAATAAAATTAGCCTTGAAAAATTAAAAATTATGATATTTAGTAAATTCTACTATCAATTGTATAAACCTTCTAGATATAAAATTTTTAAAGAGAAATTGTTTTTTCAATATAAATCTGTAGAGGGAACTGTTGATGTTCAGATAAAAAAACTTAGAAAAATTATATTAACAGCTAACTCAACATTATATTACTCTCAGACTTTTAAAAAATATAATATTGATATAGAAAATTTTTCATACGATGAACTAAAAAAAACTTCCTATTCTTACAAAAGATATAATTAGGAAAGAAATAGGTAATATGCTAAACAAAAGTATAAAAAAATTTTTTCAGGATTCAAGCGGGGGTTCTACAGGTGAACCGATAATTATTTATAAAGATAAAAACTTTCTGTATCACAGTTTTGCTTCAGAGCTATTATCATTGTCGTTTTGTGGTTGGAAACCTGGATATAAAATTGCTAAACTGTGGGGTGCTTCTCGTGACAATTTTTTGTTTCAAACTTTAAAAGGTAAAGTTCTTAGTTTCTTTCAAAATATTAAGATATATGATACTTTTGATTTAAGTGAAAGTAGATTATGGCAAATTCATCAAGAATTACAAAATTGGAAACCTGATATAATAGTCGCATATGCTTCTTCAATATACTTATTTGCAAAGTTTTTAGAAGAAAATAAAATTAAACCTGATTATCCTAAAATTTCTATAATGACTTCTGCTGAGACATTATATCCATATATGAGAGAGAAAATAGAAAGTGTATTTCGTAAGAAAGTTTTTGATAGGTATGGAAGTAGAGAGGTAAGCACTATTGCATGCGAGTGCGAAAAACATAACGGTTTACATATTTTTATGGATAATGTGATTGTTGAATGTATTGACTCAAAAGGAAATGAGTTATATGACGAACCAGGTGAGTTAATTATCACTGATCTTAATAATTATGCATTGCCTCTAATAAGATATCGTATTGGTGATATGGGAGTTCTTACAAAAGAAAAATGTAATTGTGGTCGTAATACACTTAAATTAAAAAAATTAGTAGGAAGAACAAGCGATAATTTTGTATTAAAAAATGGTAAAATAATACATGGTGAATATTTTACACATCTTTTCTATGGAGTTGAAGGTATAAAAGAATTTCAGTTTATTCAAGAAGATTTTGATAAATTTAAGTTGAAAATAGTTAAGTGTGATAATTTAATGAGGAAAAGTTTAAGAAAATTGTTAGCCAGATAAAAAATGTCATTACTCCTAATTCAGAATTAAATATAGAATTTGTAAATAATATTCCCAAAACTCCTACTGGAAAATATAAGTTTACAATTTCTAAAATAGATATTTATAGTAAAATAATAAAAGATATTCAATGAATAAAAATATTGTTGTAATAGAGACAAAACCATATTATCCGAATTATCCTTATTCACCACATACTGTTTATCCAGAATTTAAACATGTATCTCAGAATATTTCTTCTGATTATAATCCCGTGTATGAGGGCATAAGGAACCTTCTATATTTCTTAGGGTTGGATGAAAAAAATTTTGGTAAAGAAGAATGGAACCCATTTCATGAATTTATAAATTGTGGGGATACTGTTGTTATAAAACCTAATTGGGTAATGGATTATAATCCAGTAGAAAATGATTTGAATTCGCTTATAACTCATACCGCAGTTATTAGACCTATAATAGATTATGTTTTAAAAGCTTTGAATTACAAGGGTCGTATAATAATTGGCGATGCGCCTTTACAAAAATGTGATTTTGACAATTTATTAGAAAAAAGTGGAATGAAAAAATTATTAGAATGTTATAAGAAGACTTATAAAGATGTTGAGTTTATAATAGAAGATTGGAGAATTACATTGTTGTCAGAGAAGAAATATTATAAAAAACAATTTATACATTCATCATTAGATAATTATATTTTATTTGATCTTGGCAATGAAAGTTTTTTAGAAGAAATTGCTGAATATTCAGAAAATTTTAGAGTAACTTGTTACGATCCGTATTTAATGAGGCAACATCATAAAAAAGGAAAACATGAATTTCTCATTACAAAACGAATAAGAGATGCAGATTTTTTTATTAATTTACCTAAGTTTAAAACACATATTAAAACAGGGTTAACCGGCGCCTTAAAAAACCTTATTGGTTTAAATGGACATAAAGAATTCCTACCTCATCACATTAAAGGTTCTTATTTAGAAGGCGGTGATAATTATTTATGTTCGTCTTTTTTGAAAAAAATTTATGAAAATTTTGATGATTATATTTGGCATAATATTAATAGGAAAAGAAAAATTTTTAATATAATTAACTTTCAAATTTTAAAGATTTTATGGTGGTTGTGGAATTTATTTTCAAAAGATAAAATATATGCTGGTAGTTGGTCCGGTAACGAAACTATTTGGAGAACAATATTAGATTTAAATCATATATTTTATTTTTTTGATTTTTCTTCTAATTCTTTTAAAGACATCCCTTGTAGAAAATCTATTACAATAGTTGATGGCATTATTGCAGGTGAAGGAGAGGGACCTCTATTGCCAAAAAGTAAAAGGTTGGGGATAATAATTGGTGGTTTTAATCCTTCTATAATTGATGCTGTTATGGCGAGAATAATAGGATATAATATTTCTCGTATTCCTCTTGTATATAACGCTTTGTTTAATATAAAATCAAAATTTTGTTTACATAAAAATGAAAAGATTTACATAAAATGGTGTAGAGAAAATAAATATGAATTTAAAGATTTGAATTCAATTCCTAGCTATAACTTTTTAGTACCTAAATACTGGAGGCGGGCTTTGTCAAAAATATGAAAAAAATAATTTTTGTTATTCCATCGTTTGCTGGCGGAGGTGCAGAGAGGATTTTAGTAAACATATTAAAATATTTGAATAGACAAAAATTTTTACCTAAAGTAATAACTTTTGAACCTAAAAATGACTATGTCATTCCTAAAGATATTGAAATAATTTGTTTAAACAAAAAAAATAAAATTGACTTCTTTAAATTGTTATTTTTAATAAACAAATATGTAAAATTAGAAAATCCTAACCTAGTTGTTAGTTTTTTAGATTATGCTAACTACTTAGTGCTTTTGTCTAAAAAAATTTTTAACCTAAAACCACCAGTTATTATAAGCGAACATAGTGCACCTGATGAAAATTTGTCTAATCAGAGATATAAAGAAATAAAAAAATTTTTAATTAAAATGAGTTATAAACTAGCTTCTGGGATAATATGTGTTTCTAATGGTGTAAAAAACAGCTTACGTGAGAGATATAATTTAGCAGAGGACAAATGTTTTGTAGTATATAATGGTATAGATTTAGAAGAAGTAAAACTTAAGTCATTAGAAAATGTTGATGAACCCTTTTTTTCGTGGATTAAAGAGAAAATACCAATAATTACTGCATGCGGTAGACTATCAATTCCAAAAAATTATCCTTTGTTAATGAGATGTTTTAAAAAAATATTAAATTACATTGATGCAAGATTGGTTATAATAGGGAAAGGTGAGTTAGAGATGTTTCTTAAAAATTATGTAAGAGAACTTGGTATAGAAAATAAAGTATTGTTTTTAGGATTTCAGCATAATCCATTTAAATATATTGCTAAATCAACAGTTTTTGTTTTATCTTCTTTGTGGGAAGGTTTCCCTAATGTGTTATTAGAAGCAATGGCATGTGGAGTTTCAGTTGTATCTACAGATTGTCCATTTGGTCCGAATGAAATTATTGTAAATGGTAAAAATGGAATTTTAGTTCCTAACAATGATGAAAGTGCATTGTCAACTGCACTTATATCTGTGCTTAAAGATGAGAGTTTAAGGAAGAAGTTAGTAAATAAAGCGTTGGAATCTGTTGAAAAATTTAAAATAGAAAATATGGTATCAAACTATGAAAAAATTTTTGAATTAATCGTAAGATGAAAGTTAAATATTTCAAAATTTTTTAACCTTGATAGATAAATGAAAACATTATTATTGTTTATTTACATACTTTTGTTGATCCTTCCTTTTCAACAAGGTTTTTTGAAACAATATTTAGCGGAAATTCAGTATATAGATGAGATTTTTTCATTATTTGCTTTTTTGTTCATATTTTTTTATACTCTTATTTTTCTAAAGATTAAAAGGAAGTTTATAGTTTTTAATATTTTTATTATAGCTTTTTGTTTAGTAGGATTAATTTCAGGAATTTTAAACAACAATGAAATAAAAATTACATTTTTAGGTATTTTTGACTATATAAAGAATTTTATATTTATTTTGTTAGGCATAATGTATTTTAATGAAAAAAGATTAAAGAGTTTATTTTTGGTGTTGTTAAATTTATATGTTTTAATATGTGCTACAGCAATTATTATTGTAATTTCTAATTTGTTGAGTTTTAAATTACCAGATTTTTTAGGTTATATTATAGAAATTAGATTTGGTATTCCAAGAGTAGCTCCATTTCAAATACATCCGAATATGTTGGGATTATGTAGTTTATTATTTTTTATTTTAGATTTTTCCTTATATCCAAAGTTTACTTTTAAAAAGTTTTTATTACTTTGCGGTATCATACTTTCTGGTTCACGAATGGTGTGGACAAGTTTTGCGGTCGGTATGTTATTTTTAGTTTTTATATTTAAAATCCGTGAGAGAATAATATATGGATTTTTTTTGTCGTTATTATTTGGAATATTTGTTCTACCTAAAATATTTGAAAAAACTCAAACAGAATATTTGTCAGAGTCTTATTATAGAGGTTATGTAATAAAGAAATCTTTTAAAATATGGAAGGATTCCCCATTTTTAGGGTTAGGACCTGGTATGTACGGTGGGGTTGTTTCGGTAAAATTTAATAGCCCCATTTATGAAAGATATAATTTTTCTAAACAATGGTATAATTTTGGACTTGCAAGATTTCATAGTTTAGATATGTTCTGGCCGCAGATTTTAGTTGAGTGTGGCTTAATAGGTGCAATTTTATTCTTATTGTTTTTATATGTTTTATATAAATTAGCAAGAAATAAAGCTATAAATACAAATAATAAATTTGTTAAACATTTTTCATTAGGTTTATCAGTAGTTCCAATAGTAACATTTTTCTATCTTTTTGGTA
>JAWAZI010000019.1:0-5442 GCA_038817835.1 Candidatus Pacearchaeota archaeon
TCTTAAAAGATTTACAAAACTTTTTTTATCACTCCCAAACCTAAAACTTGCATCCTCAAAAGGTAAAATAAATGGGGTATTTTCATCATAAGAAGAAAGAAAATAAATGTCAAATGTTGAAATTTTTCCTGTTAATTTTAATGCATAAAGTGGATTATTTATCATCCTTGTGTAAAATAAATCAAGTGGCATATTGATAAACTGGGAACCTTCCATAAATAAAGGTCTTTTTTCAGGATAATATAGTGCATAAGTTGTATTTATATCTATCTGAGGAATATCTGTTTCAATTTGGGCAAAATCAGGATTTAATGCATAATCTAAAACTAAATTCTGATAAATCCTTGTTTTTCCAGATAAACCAAGATTGAATCTAACATTTTCATTTTTGTAATTTATGCTATCCCTTATTCCAATTCCAGTTTGAGAACTAATCAAATAGGGAATAAAATCATTTCTTTTTTCTTTTGAATAAATTCTTTCAGGAATTATAATTTCTGCAGCCTGCGCAAAAAAAGAAGGAACATTTTTTGAAATAGGAGGAAAAACATAAAGTTCACGTATATTCCTTGGTCTCACTCTCAGAACAAAAAATTTCCATTCCTGTTTTTCTTTAATAGGTAATCTTAATGAAGAGAAAGGGATTCTAAATTCACAGGACCAAAAAGAATCAGATATAAATGACTTAACTTCGAAATATGTATCAAATGTAAAATCTTCCGTATTTTCTGGTGGCGAACTTATAATTCCGTCAAATTGAACCCCTAAGGGATTTGTTGCAAAGATATATCCCTCCTTTTCTTTAGCGTAGGGATCGAGATATATAAAGATCATATCATCCATTGCAAATTCGCCTCTTTTTGTCAAAGTTTTTCTCACACTCCTCATGTCATCATAGCATTTGAAAGCAAAATATATATTATTTTCATCATAAGCAATGTAACATTTGGTATTAATTTTGGGTTTTTTCCCTTCTTCAGGAAAATACTCAATAAAATTACTTATCTCTTCAAGTCCTTCAAATTCAGAAATTATTCCGTCAATTTGAGGTGGATTTTTAAATTTAAAAGGAATAATTTTAAAAGAATTGATTAAGAAAAAAGATAAAGATAATATTTTCACCTTACTCCTTTATTTATAATTTTCATCTTATAACTTGGTTTTCAATCAACTCTTTGTAATAATTGCAATTTTTGAATAATTCACTATGACTTCCTATAGCTTCAATTTTTCCATCTTTTAAAACTGCTATTTTATCAACCATCAAAATAGTAGAAAGCCTGTGTGAGGCAATAATTACAGTAAGAGAAGGAAAATAATATTTAATTTGTGAGAAAATTATTTCCTCTATTTTAGTATCAACAGGTGCCATGGCCTCGTCTAACATCAAAATCTTAGGAGAACGCAATAAGGCTCTAGCTAAAGCAATCCTTTGCTTTTGACCGTCAGAAAGCTCTTTTGCATCTATTTCTAAATCTCGCGTAAATTCACTAATCATGGTAATTTCTGCAATTTTTTTTATTTCTGATTCAGAATAAGTTTCCCCTAAAGTTAGGTTTTGGAGTATACTTCCATTAAATATAAAGTCCTTATTTGCTACATAAAGTATTTTTTTTCGGATCTCATCAGAATTGCATTGAAATAACTCTTCATCTTCGATATAGATGTTGCCTTTTTGGGGTTTATACAGTCCAAGTAAAATATAAAAAATGGTGCTTTTTCCACTACCGGTTGGTCCTACAATAGCAGTCCACTTTCCTAATGGTATTTCAAGAGTCAAATTTTCTAACACATTTTCAATTCCATTATAAGAAAAAGTTACATTTTCAAATTTTATTTTTTTTGAACTGGATGGAATAAAAGAAATTTCCGATCTTGTATCAATTTTATAATTTATTATTTCTAATATCCGTCGAACAGAAGGATAAGCAGCTGGAATCGTAGTAATAAGAAAATTTAGATTCCAAACAGGAATATAAACACGCCCAACAAGGAAAAAAATTGCTATCAAGGTAGGTATATCTATTAATTTCATATTAGCCATTATACTTCCCACTCCTAGAATAATTACAGGAAGAGTATATTCCATATAGCTTGTTATTCCCCAATATGTGTAAAAGTAGCGCATTTTTTTAACAGCAGTTTTTTCCCACTCCTTAACTTTCTCATCAAAAATTCTTATAAAATACCTTTGAGAATTAAAAATATTTATTGTAAGAACTCCCTCCAGTGTTTCCCTTATGGATTCTACTATTGATCCACTTTTTTCTCTTTCTTTCTCACTTTCTTTTTCTAATTTAGGTTTATATTTTTTCTCAAAAATTGAATATAGTGGAAATGTAAAAATAGTAATTAAGGCTAAAAATAAATTTAACTTTATAAGCACAAAACACAATACTATCAGTTCGAGAAAAGCACAAAAAAGGGCAGGCAAAAGAGGAGAATTCTCTCCTATTATATCAATATCTGATGTCGCTCGTGAAATGAGTTCCCCTTTAGAAAATTTATTGAAATCAGAAATTGATAGTTGAGTTAATTTCTCATAAATTTTTTTACGAAAATATCCCTTTACCCCTATCTTAAACCTTGATACTTCATAATCGGATAATCCCCAAAATGCTCTTATTAAAGAATAAACTAACAAAATTAAAATACTTAAAAGAAAAAGAAATAAAAGTGCTTTTTTTTCGATACTCCTAATTAACTCCCTTATAATAAATGGTATAATAGATTCACCACTAATATATAATAAAGAAAAAACAATTATTCTTAAAGTTTTATTTCTATCTATATTGGATAATGTAAAAAAAAATTTAAGATGGGGATTAAGTGTCATAATAGAACAATCCACTCGCTAAGATATAATTCATAAATAAATTTTACCACATCTTCTTCAATTTCTTCCTTCTTTGATGGAATAATATTATAGTACTCGCATATTTCTTTTACCAAATCCTTAACCCTTTTTATTTTTTTACTAATACTTTGCCATATAAATACACCGCTTCCTTTTATATTTCTGTATTCATTATATTTTTGGTCATATACTTCTAACGAACCATCTTCTAAACATTTATAATTTAAATTAGATTTTAAATACACTTTTTTGTTAAGTAATGTCTTTATGAAATATTTTTTTCTTCTAAATACTTCTTCACATTCTGGAACTTTTTCAGAATTATAATATAATATGGGGCAAGGCGAGCACTCATTATTAAATTCACATATATCACATGTTTTTCTATATTTCTTTTTCATTTTGTATTTAAATTCTTGAAAAGATTTAAAAAGATCGGATTCTTTAATTTCGTTTAAATTTCTTATTTTTAAAATATTCAAATTTTCCAGCTTATATGCTCCTTCTCTTACAGGGACATTGGAGTAGAAAGGATGATTTACCATCCCGCAAGGTAATACTCGTCCATCTGCCTGCATATACCACATCTTTTCACCAGCTTGACACCCCATATTTCGCGGATGAAAAAAATGTTTATAGAATATCGCCAATTCAAATATTTCACCAAAGATAAAGGCATATCCATTTGAATTAAGAAATTATAGTTATTTTTTCGGATCTTTTCAGCTACTTTTTCAAGGACTTCAATCCTCTCTTTTTGAGTATATCTAAATTCATTTTGTCTTTCAAAGGCACGCCCTGACACATAAAGTTCCATTATATCAATTACATCCACCTCCAAGAAAGCTGCTAAATCTAATATTAAAGGAACTTCATGTAAATTTTGTTTTAACAAAGTAAAAGCTAAACCAACATTCATTATTTTCCCGCTTTCTTTATTCAATTTTTGTAAATTCTTTATATTTTTTATTATTTTATGATAAGTTCCCCTCCCACGGATCCCGTCATTTACTGGTTGTGTAGCTCCATCTATACTCACTACAATTTGTTCGACTTTCAATTTTAATAATTCTTTAGAAAGATGTTCATTCAGAAGGATACCATTGGTATTTATAGAAATTATAAAATTATTTTCTTTAGCATATTTTATAATTTCAACAATATCTTCACGAAGGAGAGGCTCTCCACCCAACAAATGTAAATGCCTTACTCCACCATTTTTAAATTTATCTATTGCTAGCTTTGCCTGTTGGGTTGAAAGTTCTCTCCCAGTGTTATAAAAAGGGGATGTATATCTATCTGCATTAAAACAATGAATACACTTTAAATTGCATTTCTTTGTTATATCCCAAATTATTGTGATACCCATTTTCTACATTATTACTTAATTGTTAATTGTTTAAATTACTCATCTCGTTGCTTCAGGATTAATAAAATTTTAAAAAATTAAAGAGGATCAGCCCAAGTTGTCTTACACATTCCCATGCCACTTCTGCCACCGGCTCCATCTATAGGAATATCCCTATCCCCACCCTTCAGAATTTTTCGGTATATTATGGTTACGAATGGCCTTTCATATTTTCTGAAAGACTCGTTATTCTTTAATTCTTCCATTCTTGGAAGTCTTGACAAAGATACTTGACCTCTTGAAAAATTAGATATATTGTTTTTAAGATTGAACATTTTTAACCTCCTCCTTTTTTATTTCCCCTGAGTTGGACTTTAACCAATTTCTCAGGGTTTTATTATATATATAACAATTTAGAAAGCCTTTTCGGTTTTTTTTTAACGAATCTGAGATTTTTTTATGATTAAAAATTTTTATTTTTTGACTTTAAATAAATCTTTATTTTAAAATTAAAATATTATAACAGAAACAGTAAATATCCTTGCACTTATTTTAGGAGTTCTTGCTTTAATTCAACCTCTTATTCTATCTTACTTTACAAACAAACTCATACAAAAAGAGGATGAAAGAGCAAAGAAGATGATTGAAGCAACACAAAAGATGATTGATGAAAGTAAAAAAGATACAGAAAAAATACTTGAAAGGACACAAAAGATGATTGATGAAGGAAATAAGAGACTTGAAATACTTCTATCAGAAGTTATTAAAAAAGTTTAATTAAATTATCTTAAATGTCTAATAATTTCTAATACTTTTCTATGTTCTTCTTTAGAAAAAGAAATGTAGTTTAATCTTGAATCCAAGAGAATTTAAAATTAAAAAATTATTTTCTTTATTTTCCCAATAATTATGGGTAATCAAAAATCTATTTTTAAATTTTGGATTAAAGGAAATATAGCTACCGCTTCTTACATAAATTAAATCTTTTAGAGAATGAAATGGAAGTTCAAACCAGAGAAAGAAAGAGAATCTTTTAAAAGGTGAAATATTAAAACGAGTTCTTAAGGAATAAGTAATTTCATCTACTTTACCGAGTGTGTCATATTCAATATACTGAGATAAATTAAAAGATATAAGATTTTTATCCAAGAATCTAAAATTGAAGGAAAAATTTTGATTAAGAATAAATCCCACAAAATTTTTTAGATAGTTATAAGTTTTATAGAATGAATTGGAA
>JAWAZI010000020.1:0-5308 GCA_038817835.1 Candidatus Pacearchaeota archaeon
GAATTAAGGAATTATTTAGTAAATCTTTCTAAAAAACTTGGACTCAAAACTTATTTATGGAACAAAGATAAAATTTCTGAGAATTTTGATGTGTATTTCCTTGGTTCTCAAAAAAATCCTTTTAAGTTTATTATAAAATCAAAACTTTTTTTATTTACTTCGCTATGGGAAGGCTTTCCTAACGCTATTTTGGAAGCGATGGCTTGCGGAGTTCCTGCAATTTCTTCTGATTGTAAATCTGGACCAAGGGAAATTTTAGCACCAGATACTAATTTTGAATTTCAAACAAAAGAGCCAGAATTTGCAAAATATGGAATATTAATGCCAGTGTTTGATGGGAAATTTAAAAAAGAAAATCAACCCTTAGATGAAGTAGAAAAAATGTGGATTAAAACAATAAAGGAAATTTTAGAAAATGAAAAATTAAGAAAAGAATATTCTGAAAAAGCAATAGAAAGAGCAAAAGATTTTTCAGTTGAGAAAATTCTTCCTCAATGGGAGGCGATACTTCAATCTTAAATTTAATTATGTCTTTTAAATTTGAAAACACTTTTCATTCCAATTTATTCTTTTAAATTCAGTAAAAAACACAAACGGAAAATGTAGTTTTATCTTTTTTAGAAAGGGCAAATTATGCAAATATAATTGCTTTTTTTCTCTCTGGGCACAAAACAATCATTTAGATATAAAGGAAATAGAACGAAAGTCCAAAGAGTCTTTAAATGAATATCAAAAAGTTTTGGACTTTCCAAACCTTATCACAGTTGGTAGATTGACAAAACAAAAAGGTCAATGGTATCTTTTGAGGGTATTTAAAGAATTAAAAAAAGATTTTAGTGAATTGAAGCTTCTGATTTTAGGAGATGGCGAATTAAGGAATTATTTAGTAAATCTTTCTGAAAAACTTGGACTCAAAACTTATTTATGGAACAAAGATAAAATTTCTGAGAATTTTGATGTGTATTTCCTTGGTTCTCAAAAAATCCTTTTAAGTTTATTATAAAATCAAAACTTTTTTTATTTACTTCGCTATGGGAAGGCTTTCCTAACGCTATTTTGGAAGCGATGGCTTGCGGAGTTCCTGTAATTTGTTCTGATTGTAAATCTGGACCAAGGGAAATTTTAGCACCAGATACTAATTTTGAATTTCAGACAAAAGTTCCAGAATTTGCAAAGCATGGAATATTAATGCCAGTTTTTGATGGGGAATTTAAAAAGGCAAATCAACCCTTAGATAAAATAGAAAAAATTTGGGTCAAGACAATAAAGGAAGTTTTAGGCTAAGACTAAACTAATACAAAGGCAATGAATTTGTATTTAAAGAAGAAAACTTTATTTTTCGATACAAACATTCTCCAGAACTAAAACATCCAAGCCGCTTTTAATAAAAGTATTAAAAGCATCGGAAGGCGAATTTACGATGGGCTCTCCTTTTAGATTAAAAGAAGTGTTTAACAAAAGAGGAATTCCACAAGATTCTTCAAATTTTTTAATCAATTTCCAGTATCTCTGATTTGTTTCTTTAAATACTGTTTGAGGACGTGCCGTTCCATCAACATGAGTGATTGCAGGTACAATGTGTCTTTTTTCTTCTTTTACATTAACTACATACAACATAAATCTAGCCGGATATTGTTTTTCAGGTTCTGGCAATTCAAAAAACTTATCTGCCTTTTCTACCAATACTGAAGGAGCAAATGGACGATAAGGCTCTCTAAATTTTATTTTAATATTCACAATATCTTTCATTTTTTCATTTCGAGGATCAGCTAAAATAGAGCGATTTCCTAAGGCTCGCGGGCCCCATTCAAATCTTCCCTGAAACCAACCAATTACTTTCTGTTTTAGTAATTTATCCACCGTATAATCAAGGAGAGCCTCTTCGTCAGAAAATTTTTTATATTTTATATTTTTTTTCTTTAAAAAATCCTCGATTTCAGATTCTGAATAACTTTTACCATAAAAGGCATGTTCTAAAACAAATTTCCGTTGATTATTCAGCAAAGCGTAATAGAGATATAATGCGGCTCCCAAAGCTCCCCCTGCGTCGCTTGCCGCTGGCTGAATAAAAATTTCTTTAAAAGGAGTTTCCTTTAAAATTTTATAATTAGCAACTGAATTTAAGGCCACTCCGCCTGCATATGATAGTTTATCAATGCCTGTTTCTTTATAGGCTGCTTGAGCGAGATTGATTATGATTTCTTCAGTTAATTTTTGAATCGAGGCAGCAATATGAGCGTAATATTCCTGTTCTTTTGCCAGCTCTTCCCAATTGTCCGGTTTTTTTCCAAAATAGGTTAACCATCCTGATTCTCTAGTAAAAAATTTAGAATCTGGCGCTCGTGGCTTTCCAAACAATTTTAAAAATTCTTTTGAATAGGATCTAGAGTTTGATCTATGGAAATCAAAATAATCAAGATTCAACTCGAAAGATCCATCGTCATATAGTTTGACTAGTTTTTTTACTTTGTCTAAAAATATTGGTTTTCCATAAGGAGCCATTCCCATCACTTTATATTCACCTTCGTTAATTTCAAAACCCAAAAAGGCAGTAAAAGTTGAATATAAAAGACCAACAGAATGAGGGAAATGAATTTCTTTTAAAATTTTTAATTTATTTCCCTCACCAATACCAATTGTTGTTGTTGCCCATTCTCCTATTCCATCGATGGTTAAAATAGCAGATTTTTCGAAAGGGGAGCAAAAAAAAGTAGAAGCAGCATGACTAAGATGATGTTCACAGAACAGAATCTTTTTTGGATTAATTTTCAATTTCCGAGCAATTAACTCCCTTATCCAAAGTTTATCTACCATCCAGGATTTAAACGAATCCGTAAAGGCAAAAGCAGAAGAGGGCCAAGTGGCTAGAAGAGTTTTAATTATTCGCTCAAATTTTATAAAGGGTTTTTCATAAAAAACGACATAGTCTAAGTCCTGCGGTTTAATTTTTCCAGCTTCTAAAACAAAATTAATTGCATTTTCAGGATAATTGAAATCGTGTTTTTTTCTTGAAAATCTTTCCTCTTCTGCTAAAGCTATAGGTATCCCATCTTCCAAAAGGGCTGCTGCTGCATCATGATAGAAAAATGATAATCCTAAAATTTTCATTTTATCCTTCAGAAAAAAAATCTTCTATTTTTTCATAAACTCTTTTTCTCCTAATAAAATTTGAACTTTTAGGTTTTGTTTTCAAAAAATCAGTAAAACTTCTAATAAATAAAGCAAAAATTCCAAAAAAAATGAAATAAAACAAAAGGAGAAAAAGAAAAGAAATAAATTCGCCAATTTTTTTTAAGCCCGAAAGAATTACCTTCATTGTTTTTAAAAGATAGTATAAATAAAGGGTCCCAAGGGAGTAGTTTGTCCTAAAATCAGAAGTAATCCAAAAAGTAATAATATAATCATTAATGGGAGCAACCACCACATTTTATGTTTCCAAAGATATTTCAAAAAATCACCTATAATTTTTGATCGCCAAATAATCCTTTGGAATAGATCTCTCATTATTTTATTTTAATAAATTTTGATTAAAAAGCAAATAATCGCTTATAATTTCACTAGCCCATTTATGCCCAATTTCGTTCCAGTGACCATCGCAATCGAAAACTTCTTTTTCTCTTGTTGTTTTAAATCGTTCTTGAAATTGCTCAATTAAAGAAAGATAATTAATTCCTAATTCGGATGTAATATTTTCTAATGTTTTTTCCATTTTTTTCAGATCGATTTTTTCAAACCAGGGATAACTTTTTGCTATTTCTTCATCTACTCTCCAGTGGTCAGTCACGGAAACAATTAAAAATTTAGCCCCTATAGACTCGATACTTAATTTAAATTCTTTTAAAATCTTTTTTTCATCCTCCCACGCTTTATTTATTTCTTTCGGCCATTCTTTAAGAAAAATATAATTATCCACCAAAATTTCATTTTTAGAAATAGATTTTTCCATAAATAAATGGTTCTTTAATTCAGTATATTTTCTATAAAGGAAGACAAGGGAACGAAAATTTTTGAAAAATTCTTTTAGAAAAAAGAATTTACTTTCCGCATTCTCTTTCAAAATTAAGTTTCCTTTTTCGTCAAAATTAGGATATTTTCTTTTCAGTACCATAAAGTCTCCTGTCTGCTTCGCATAAATTTTCCCCAGTTCTAACGAATCGTCACGAGGATCGTTGGAGCAAAAAAGCAAAATTACTAAATCAGGTTTTAATAATTTTCCATAATTTAAAAAATAGAGATAATTCAAATATGTTCCGTTACCAGAGATTCCGATAGAATAGACGACTACCTTCTTTTTTGATGTGTTTTTTTCATTTAAAGCCTTTTCGAGTAATTTGTGAAAAGATTTTTCAAGAGGTACTTGAGCTGCTTCTGCATAAGAATCGCCCACAACTAGAATTCGATACTCATTTGATTCCTTTTCTAAATTAAACTCAGAAGTATGAAATCCCCAAGAATTAGTTTTTATTACATTTTTAAAGCAAGATTTTTTAAAAATTAATTTTTTTAAAGGTTTTAAAATCACCAAACCTGTCTTTTTATCAATAGTGTAAAGCGATCCTTGCCAAAAAAGGCGTAAAAAAAACTCTATTATTAAAAAGCCAATAATCAATCCTAAGAAAATTAAACTAATTTTTTGCTTTAATATTTTTTTCATTCTTTGAAAATAAATCTAAATATTGACTTATCATTTTTTCTTTTTTGAAATTTTCTTCATTTCTGAGAGGAAAAGGAAGATTTTTAAATTTCTCTAAAAAATTTTTCTTTTCTTGAAAAATACAATTTTCGCTAATAATTTCTTTATTTCCACCAACATCGCTAGCCAAAATTGGAATTTTAGCAAAAAGAGATTCAATTAAGACTATGGAAAAGCCTTCATAGCGAGAAGGTAAAACAAAGAGATCAAAGCCTTTTAAATATTTTGAAGCATCTTTTATTTCTCCAATTAGAAAGATTCTTTCTTTTAAGTTCAATTTTTCAATTAAATTTTCAAGTTTTTTTCTTTCTGACCCTTCACCAATGATAATTAAAATTGCTTCTGGTTTTATTTTCAAAATTTCTGGGAAAATTTTAATTAAAAATTCATAGTTTTTTGAGTAATCCAACCTTCCAATAGAACCGATTAAAAATTTTTCTTTCAAAGAAATTTTAATTTTTTCTTCAAAAAATTTTCTTGCTAATTCTCTTTCTAAAAACTCTGGAGTTTCAATTCCGTTGTAAATTACCACCCCATCTTTTACCAACTTTTTTTCTTTTGCCCATTTCAAGTTCTCTTGGCAAACAAAAACAGGAATGTCAACAAATTTAAGTA
>JAWAZI010000021.1:0-5134 GCA_038817835.1 Candidatus Pacearchaeota archaeon
TATTGCAAGTTTTACATCGGGATGGATATCAGGGGGTAGTGGCTCATATTGGGCTGTTTGTAGAGTTCATTTTGGTGGGAGTAATATACTTTTTGGGGATGGAAGAGTTGAATGGAAAAGACCTGAAGAATATCATTCAAATACAAAGGATATTGATGATAACGGCAATCCAATACCATCAAATCCTGAAATATATCCAAATTGGAGGAAATATTGGGATACTTCATATTAAAATTTAGAAAATTTTTATTTTTTGTTTTTTTATCAAATTTAGGATTTACTAATACTGTTGTCTGTACAACTTCTATTATTTCTTCAGTCATAAAAGATATAAGTGAAGGGAAGATAAAGGTTAGAACAATTGTTCCTCCGGGTATATGCCCTGGACATGTGGATATTAAAGTAAATGATCTAAAATTAATTGAAAAAAATGGGTTTCTTTTTGCTCATGGCTTTGAACCTTATTTAGAAAAAATAAAAAATAATATAAGAAATCCTAAATTTGAAATTATACTGATTGAGACAAAAGGAAATTCACTTATTCCTGAAAATCAAATTTTAATTTATAACAGGATTGGTGGAAAGTTGGTTGAAATTTATCCAGAATATAGAGAATTTATTTTAAAAAATTTAGAAAAAAAGATAGAACAGATAAAAAAGGTTGATGATGAAATAAAAAAAATGGTAATGATTAAGAGATTAAAAGGGAAAAAGGTGATATGTAATAACCATATAAAAGATCTTGTTGAATATTTTGGATTTGAAGTAGTTGATGTTTACGGAAGAAAAGAAGATCTTACACCTTTAAAAATAAAAGAATTGATTGGGAAAATTAAAATTGAAGGAATTGATTTAGTGATTGATAATTTACAGTCAGGAAAAGATACGGGGAAAATATTTACAAATGAATTTAAAATTCCTCATGTGGTAATATCTAATTTCCCTATCGCATTGCCGAATACTGAAACAATGAGAGAAACTCTTTATAAAAATTTTTTAATTATTATAAATACACTTGAAAAATGGAAAAAATTAAACTGATAAATGCAACAATTGGTTATCTTAACCAAACTATTATTAGAAATTTGTCACTTACAATAGAAGAAGGAAAAATTGTGGGCATTTTTGGTCCAAATGGTGCTGGTAAGACAACTTTTATTTGTGGAATAAATGGGCTTGCAAGAATTATTAAAGGTTCAGTCTTTATTAATGATATTCCTTTAAATTCTTTTACAGCCCCAACTTTAAGAAGAAATATTGGATATGTTCCTCAGATAATTGAATTAGATCCAAAATTACCCTTTTTGGCAGAGGATGTAATTTTTATGGGAATATATGGAAAAAAGGGTATTTTAAAAAGGATGAATAAAATAGATCTTGAAAAATATGAAGAGATTGTTAACTTTTTAGAAATAAAAGAAATTTTAAAGAAACCTTTTGGACTTTTATCAGGAGGAGAAATTAGAAAAGTTTTAATAGCAAGTGCATTGATTAAAGAACCAGAAATTTTATTACTTGATGAGACATTTACTTTTCTTGATAAAAAAAGTTCAGAAAAATTAAAAGAGAAAATTAAAGATATTCACAGAAAGAGAAACATTACAATTCTTATAGTTTCTCATGAATTTTACATTCTTGAAAAACTTTGTCATAAAATTATATGGATGGAAAATGGTAATGTTATTTTTTATGACAAAATAGAAAAATTGAAGAATAATGGAAATAATTAAATATGCTTTTTTTCAAAAAGCAATTATTGCGTGTTTACTTTCAGGAATTATTTGTGGAATAATTGGTGTTTGGATAATAGTTATGAGAATTTCATTTATAGGAGTTGCATTATCCCATGCTTCTTTTGCTGGAGCCTTATTTGCCATTTTGATAAACAAATCAACCCATTTTTTTTCTATCCTTTTTTCATTAATAACTTCTTCAGTTTTAGGACCATTTTCAGAAAAAACACAATTACATCCTGAAACTTCAACTGGCATAATGTTTTCATTAACTCTTGGATTAGCATTTTTATTTTTAGGTTTAATTCCAGAAGGTAAAAGTCAGGCTTTAAATTACATGTGGGGAAGTATTTTAACAGTGGAAAATTTAGATATTTATTTTCTCTTAATATTGACTTTTTTAATTTCAATTTTAACAATTTTATTTTTCAAAGAAATAAAGGCACTATTGTTTAACAAAGAGTTAGCAAAAGCATTTGGTATTCATTCAACTATATTTTATTATCTTTTGTTTTATTTAATTGGATTATCCATATGTGGAATTTTAAAAACAGTTGGTGGTTTACTTTTATATGCTTTAATAGTCAATCCTGCATCTGCTTCATATCAGATAACCTATAATTTAAAAAAAATGTATTTTCTATCTGTTTTATTTGCTATTCTTTCAACAATCACAGGACTAATTTTCTCTACAATATTTAATACCCCAACAAGTGCAACTATGGTAATTACTTCAAGTTTTATATTCTGTTTATGTTTTTTGTTTTCTCCAAAAAGAAAAATTAGAAATGAATGAAAAAAGACTTTTTTTTGATAAAATGGCTGAAAAGTGGGATAAAAGCGAAAAAATCAATTCTGAAAAGTATAGAAAAATTGTTTTAGAACTCAAAATAGAAGATGGTTTTAGAATACTTGATGTAGGAACAGGAACTGGAGTTTTAATTCCATATTTACTTGAAACAAAAAAAGATATTGAAATATATGGAATTGACTACTCTGAAGGAATGATGAAAAAGTTCAGAGAGAAAAATTTTCCTAAAAATGTAAAAGGATTTGTTATGGATATTCACAATACAGAGTTTGAAGATGAATTCTTTGATAGAATTATTGCAAATTCATCTTATCCACATTTTGAAAATAAAGAAAAAGCCTTATTTGAAATATATAGAATATTGAAAAAAGAGGGAATTTTTGTAATTTCACATCCCCATGGAAGAAAATTTGTTAATAAATTACACAAAAAAATATGTCAAGTAAGCAAAGATATAATTCCTCCAACTAAAAAACTTAAGTGTTTTGTAGAAAAATTTGGCTTTAGATATATAAAAGGAATTGATGAAGAAGATTTTTTTCTCTTAGTGTTTAAAAAGTAATTCAAATTTTTATATTTTTCTAATAATTTGTATCTATTGACATTTTGTATATAAATAAGTAAAATATATATAAACAGGTGTAAAATAATGAAGTGGAGACATAGATGTAAGAAATGGTTGACTTTTGGTTCAGGGAATTTACTGGATGTTTTAATTCTTATTATTTTGTCTAAAAAACAAAGTTATGGATATTCTTTAATTGAAGAAATTGGAAAATTGGGAATAAATATATCTTTTTTACACCCTGCAATTGTTTATAGAAACTTAAGAAATCTTGAACTTGAAGGTTTAGTAATTTCAAATTGGGAGATTGGAACTTCAGGACCAGCAAGAAGAGTTTATAGGATTACTGAAGATGGAAAAAAATATTTAGAAAACTGGTATATTCATGCAAAAAATGATTTTATGATTATTAAAAATATAATTGAAGAAATTGAAAAAATTTTGGAGAAGAAAGGAGGTGATTAATATGAGATCAAGAGGATTTAAAGGTTTTACTCCTCCATATCCCTACATTGGGATAGAAAGAGGTGGACTTCCAAGATGTGCATGGCCTGGTTGGTGGTGTGGATATTCTTCTTTAGAAATTACTCCAGAAGAAGAAATTGAATATTTGAAAAAAGAAGCAGAATTTTTAAGAAAACAATTAAAAGATATAGAAAAAAGGGTTGAAGAACTTGAAAATAAAAAATAATAGAAGTGATTGATATGTCATTTGGAGATGGAACAGGATCTGTTTGGGAGGGTACAGAAGGAGAGGAATGAGTATGGATAAAAGACATATGAGATCTGTTAAAAATTCTGTATATTCAAAATGTGGAACAAAAATGGTTAGTGAATAGAAATATAATGGAAATAAAGGTTATTTTTGATAAGGATACTAAAGATAAAAATTTAAAAAGTGGATGGGGTGTTTCTTTCTTAATTGGAGATGAATTACTTTTTGATACAGGAGAAAAAGGAGAATATTTAGTTGAAAATTTGAAAAGATTAAATATTGATATTAAAAAAATTAAAAAAGTTGTTATTTCTCACGATCACTGGGATCATACTGGAGGACTCTGGAATTTACTTAAAATTAAAAAAGAAATTAACATTTATGGATGTCCTGGATTTAGTGAAAAATTTAAACAAAATGTTAAAGAAAATAGAGGGAATTTTGTTGAAGTTGAAGCTTTTACAGTAATGAAAGAAAATGAAATTTTTCTTACTGGAGAGATAAAAGGAAAATATAAAGGAGAAAAAATAGTTGAACAATCTCTTGTGATTAAAAGTAATAATGGTATTTCTATTATTACAGGGTGTGCTCATCCAGGGATATTAAGAATAGTTGATTTGGTTAGAAATTATTTCCTAGAAGAGAAGATTTATGCTGTTATAGGCGGATTTCATTTAATAGAAAAAGACAAAAGAATTATAGAGATTATAGTTGATGAGTTTAAAAAGAGAAATGTTGAAAAAGTTGGACCCACTCACTGTGCTGGCATTACTGGCATAAATTTATTTAAGGAAAAATACCATAATAATTTTATTGAAGTAAGAGTAGGTGAAACAATTGAATTATAATTTTTATATTTTCAACATTTCTTGTTTTTCCAAAACCCTGTTCGGATAAATTAAGATTAAGGCAATTTAAAAGCAAGTTCAACTGCTTCTTCTGGTGTTTCTACTATGTATGGTTTTTCTTCAAAATATTCAAGAATTTCTTTTTTGCTTAACAATTCACATATCCCTTTTGATGTAGATATTAAAATTACTGGTTTTCCAAGAGCCATAGCCATTGATATTTCATTTAAAGTTCCCCATCTTCCACATATTCCAATTATTACATCTGCTGAATTAACAATTATATAGTTTCTATAAAATCCAAGGTTTGTTTCAATAGGTATATCAATGTATCTATTTGCTTTTGATTTATCATAAGGAAGAATGCCAACAGTTATCCCCCCTTTTTCTTTTGCTCCTCTGGCTACTGCTTCCATTATACCACCCAGACCTCCACAGAGAAGTATGCCGCCTTTTCCAGCA
>JAWAZI010000022.1:0-5088 GCA_038817835.1 Candidatus Pacearchaeota archaeon
AAAGTATAAAATTTTGCTCTTTAAGATTCTCAAGAATTTATGGAAAAGGGATGGAAAGAAACCCTGTTGCTGATTTTTTAAAGGGAATTAAAAATAAAAAAGTTATATTATATGATGACCTTGAATCAGAATATGATTATATATATGTAAAGGATGCAGCAAATGCAATAATTTTTGCAATTGAAAATAATTTAGAAGGAATTTATAATATAGGAAGTGGAAAAGGAATAAAGGTTTATGAAATAAAAAAAATTTTTGAAGATATTTTAAAAGAAAAATTTGAAATTGAGTTTAAAGATAAAAGAAAAGGGAAAGATTTAATAAATATTGAAAAAATAAAAAAGAAGGGTTTTAAAATAAAATATGAAATTGAAGAAGGAATAAAAGAAATTATTTTATAAATTAAAAAAAATTAATAAAGTAAAACTCAATTTCTATTGTGCTTTCATATTATTTCAGATTAATTCACCGGCAAAGGCTTTTTCTAAGATGGATTTTTTGAGTTCCTCTAAATCTTTTAATTGTTCCTCTTGAAGTTTTTTTAATTTTTCTATTTTCTCTCGCAAATTATCTAAATAATCCACAATCTTTTTTTGCTCAGAAAGAGGCGGGAGGGGGATTTCAGAATTATAAACATCTGAATCAGAAACTGCAGGATAGGATGCTCCTCGTTGAAATGGTAAAATTTGGGATACAAAACTATCCGAATTTACGACAAAAAAGATATAAAGAGGATCTGCAATCTCTTTTTTAGGACGAATAACACAAAAACCCGTCGAAACTATGCAATTATCATAATCTTTAGAAATATACGCGATATTTTTTAAGTATGGACGAGTTGTAGCAAAAATAGTATCTCCTTCTTTTACTAATTTCCGAGCCCTATGCGGTGCTTCATTAACAGGAATCTTTTTTATGCTAATGATGGATTTCGATACGGGATCAATTGATGTTATATCAATATAACTAAATTCGGATTTAAAAATGTTTTTTGGATGAGTTTGCTTGATTTTTTCACAAATCTCACCCAAATTTTTTACTCCCCATTTCTTTTTATTTTTAATAAAAACTTCTTGTAATACTGATGGAAAAATCTGTTCCGTTTCCTCTTTTGCTTTTTCTCTTAATTCTTTGGCTTTATCAATTTTCGCAAAAAGCTCCTCAATCCGAGCAACAATTCGTTTTTGAATTTCAAGTGGCGGGAGGGGGATTTCGAAATTAAAAATATCTTTTTCCCTACAAGATGGGTAGTTACTTCCCTTTTGTCGGAGGCCTAAATATTCAAAAAATTTTGAATTGTAAGCAAGACAATAAAAAAGAAATTTTAAATTTAAAAATGGTTTCGGTTTCAAAATTGTAAAAGCCGAAGAAACAGCAATTTTTTTGTTTATTAATGCCACGGCTCCCCTTGTTGGTCTTACTCGTGAAACAATAAGACAATTTGCAGGGGCAAAAATACTTCCCTTTACTGCTCCTTTTTCTTTATATTTTATCATTTTTGTTTCAACATCTATATCTCCGATTTCAATATAAGGCATAATACTAACAGGCGCTTTTTCTATTTTAACTTTCTCACAAACTTCTACTAATTTTTTTCTTGGCCAGGATGAGCTCATAAAGTTTCTATTTCTTTTTTAATTTCCTCTACCACTTTCGCATAATCATCTTCAATCTCCTCATATTTTAAATCATTAAAGATCGTCTCTTTTAATTCCTTTATAATTTCTGTGACTTTCTCCTCTTTTAATCCTTTTTCTTTTAATTTATTTTTTATGAAATATAATCTTCCGGTAGATGGTAAAGTAAATCCTTTTGTATTTAAATCAATGTTTTTTTTCTTTAAAGTCTCTTTCAATTTATTGATAAGAACATCTTTTTTAATAAAATCCTCACAGGAAATGACTTCCCTTCTCGAAATTTCATCATATCTTTTCCAAACACCCCATCCCTTATTTTCTTTCCATTCTCTTTGACATTCTTTGGCTACATTGTCACTATCTGTAATAATTAAACATTTCCTTTTACCCATTTCCAAAATCGGTAAAATATTCTTAATACTTTTCACACCGATACAATGTCCCCTCCCCGTATCTTCAAAAAATCTTTGGTACGTTTTATTTTTAGCGTTAGAAATAAAAACTTCGAATAATTTTTTATCGGTCCATCCCTCAAAAAGAATATTTTTATTTTTTAATACCTCATATACACTAGCCCCTAAAGCATTATATAAAACTTCTTCACTTATATAATTTTCTTCCGTAGCTTCTTTTATCGTTGTTGTCTCTCTTTTTTTCTTAACGATATAATGGCGTTTTATATTTTTAGTATCAATCATAAAAATTGAATGCGTAGCAAACATAACATAATTATTTCTTGCTAATTTTTTCAATTGTTCTAATAAATAACGGCATCCGTGTGGATGCAAACTAATTTCAGCATCATCAATTAATATCAAAGCATTATTCAACAATCCTTTTTCTGCAGGTATAAATAAATGAAGAAGCAATGCAATAAATCTTCTAAATCCATCGCTTCTCTTTTGAAAATCCCATTTATTCAATTCTTTAACACTGCATTTTATAGAAGTCTCGGTTAATTGAAGGTTGAATTCTATGTTTTTATATTCAGGCCACGCTTTTTTAAAAAAATTTGTGGCTTTTTTTGCTACTTTATCTAAACGACTTTGTAATCTATTAAAATCTCCTCTAAATTCTTGCAAGTAAGAAGAAACTCTGTCTTCTGGAATATCAGAAATTAAAAATAGATTTTTTAATGGAATACATGAATTAGGATTTGCAATAAAACTATCAAGAGGAATACTCCGAGGTAATAAATATTCATCCTTATACTCCCAATATACAACCTTAGGTAAATTGTTTTTGATGATATCAATTTCAGCTTTTTCAATGAGACTCTCTAAATTTTTAAATTCTACGGTTTCATCAAAATAATTAGCCGGTATATTTTTAAAATCCTCAATATCTATAAATTCAAAATTTGATAAATTCAAAGTCCCAAGGCTTGGATCTCCAAAAGTATAATTAATTCCTACCTTCGGTTTTTTAAATGTATCACTTAAAATGAGATGTTTGATTGAATAATAACCAGCAGATTTAGTTTTTTTTATTAAATCAATTGTATAAAAACCCTTTTTATACTTTTTTTCTATTAAATCTTTAAGATTATATTGGGTTTCATCATCACGAACTACATTTTTATTAATATTTCTCATTAAAATTTTATTTCTTACTTTTTCAAAAATTTCCTTTAATTCTTTTTCATCAAATTCAAATATAAAAGTAATTTCTCCTTCTTTTATTAATCCTCCTGTGGACGTTTCTCTAATATCGTCATTTTGAACGTTATAGTTTCCAAGCAATCTTAGAGCATGCAAAATATTTGTTTTACCTGACTCATTAATTCCAACTAATACCCTAGGATTTTCTGAAAAATCTATTTCTAATTCTTCTATTGATCCGAATTCTTTGATTTTAATTTTGCATAATTTCATATTTTTAATTCTCTTAAAATTTTTTCAATTTCTTTTTCCTTTTCTATAATACTTTTTATTAATTCTTCTGGTTTTTTATAACTTATCTCTTTTACTCTATTTGGATTTTTTGCTGATAAATCGTAATCTCTTTTTATTATATCTTCTACTTTTACAATCCAACTATTTTCTGAAATTTCTCTTTTTTGCCATTTTTTGAAGGCGTCTTCTAAGTGTTCGTCTTTTATTGGATCGTTTTTGGAATAGGTCTTCTCAACTAATCTTCCATATCTTGTTTTTACCATTCCTAATGGATGTTTGTGTTCGTAATACCAAATTTCTTTTGTTGGGATTCCTTTTTCAAAAAATAAAAGATTAGTTTTAGGACCTGTTCCACCTTTCGGAGAAACATTGGCAAAAACTCCTGGTGGTAAGCTGATAATGGTATGTAAATTGTAATTTGCTAATAGTTCTTTTTTAACTTGTAAATAAGCACCGGAGGTTCTAAATAAAACTCCTTCTGGTTGGACAATTGCGCATCTGCCACCGAGTTTTAGTTTTTTCATGCAGAGATAAAGGCCGGCTAACTCAGTATCTGATGTTTTAATAGCAAAAGTTGCTAAAGATCTTTTTGCTGCCTCCCCCCCAAAAGGAGGATTAGTCAAGATAACATCGAATTTTTTCTCTTCAGTAATTGATCGGACATCTTCAGCAAAACTATTTACATTAACAATATTAGGAGATTCTATACCATGAAGCATTGCATTTAATGTGCCAACAATTAAAGGAAACGATTTTAGTTCTTGGCCATAAAACGTTTTTTCTTGAAGGATTTTATGATCTTTTAAGGTTTTTGCTTTTTCTCTTAAATATTTAAAAGCTTCAATCAAAAATCCAGCTGAGCCACAAAATGGATCTAAGATTCTTTCACCAATTTTAGGGTCGATAATTTTTACCATAAGTCTAATAATTGGTCTTGGAGTGTAAAATTCGCCGGCTCCTCCTCCTTGGCCCGCAGTAAACATTAAAAGTTCTTCATAAGCTATCGATAAAATTTGAGTATCTTCAGTATCTGAAAAATCTATCTCATCAATTATTTCAATAACCTCGGCTAAACTATAACCAGACCTCATGTGATTTTTAATCCCTCTAAAAATCGAAGCAATTTTTGCTTTTTGAGGAGTGCCCGAGAGATTACTTAAATAAGGAATTAAATCTCTTTCAACAAATTCTTTTAGTTCTTCACCAGTTAATTTGTTTGACCAATTTCTCCATCGATATTTTTCTTCAAAAAGAAATTGATAATCTGTTTTTAATATTTTTTGTTGTCTCTCCCAATCATCAAATAACTTTAAAAACAAAAGCCATGACAATTGCTCAACATACTGAAGAGGAACCAACCCGTCATCTCTCATTATGTCGCAGCATCTATTGAGTTTATTTCTTAGTTCTTGTCTATGCATAAAGCTCACGTTTTATTTTGTTAAATATTGTCTGTAAATCTTCTGTTCCTAATCTTTCAATAATATTTTTTAAGCTACCATATTTTTGAATAAATCTCCAAATCTTAAATACCTCTGGTTTAAGTTCTTCTATTC